>NZ_JBEYBQ010000039.1:1339-38316 GCF_040632295.1 Isoptericola sp. NPDC019482 | reverse complement strand
GCGGACGTGCACTTCGGTGGCCGGCTGGGCACGTACCAGTACCTCGACATGCACATGGCCATCGGCTCCGCGCTGTCCATGGTGGACAACAAGCTGGCGCCGTTATGAACACGTCTAACGGAATCGATTCCCTGAGCCAGAACTCGATTTATTACGACGGCACACTGGTTCAGAACGTACAAGAACTACCCGATAACGTTATCGTCCTCCTAGACGCTGACAGCGCCAGGAACGTAGTGCACCTCCAGAAAATCTCTGGAAGTGGATCCTTGGTAGTGGACCTTCGCGGTGAGAGCAACTGCCGCGTTCTTCTTGGGACCGGCAATGAGATTACAAGCGGAACCCTGCGTATCCATTTTCCCAGTGAACCCGAGCAAATACCAGACGTTTCGTACGTCGACATCGGACACCTCAACACATTCTTGGGCAACGGAACTATCGCTGCGCCCAACGCATATGGCGTGTCGATCGGATCGGGAAACTCGTTCGGCGATGGGTTCACCGTCCGTGGCGACGATTATGTGATCTATGATCTGCGTGACAAAACGATCCTCAATCCAACATCGGGGCTTCGAATAGGATCGCGAAACCATATTCGAGAAAATGTCGTTGTAGCTTCGGGTGGGGCCATCGGGGACGACACGATAGTAAACGTTGGATCGATGGTAATTTCCGACTGGACGAATGAGCGGAACGTCATCCTAGAAGGGCGCCCATCCCGCGTAATAAGGGAGAATGTCGGATGGAGAATAGCCACTTCCCGGCAACGATCCAAGCGACCGCTCTTGACGATTGGAATTACCACGTACGAGCGTCCAGAAACTGTCAACCGCGCTGTGCAGAGTATCCTTAGTCAAACCATTCCTGAAGGAAGCCAAGTCGAGGTCTTCGTCGTCGACGACGGGTCTACTTCGGAGTCGTACAGGGACTTCGTGCGAATGCTCGAAAGCCTGAAGGTCGGGGATCAGATCAGTGTTACTGCCCTGCGGAACAGGGTCGCGACTGGTGGGCCCTCCGAGGGCAGGAACACCGTTATTGATGTGGCCACGGGGCGCTACGTCATGTTTCTCGACGATGATGACTTTTTCGTCGATGAGAGCCTGAGCGAACTCCTCGAATATATAGGTACGAGCGACTCGCAGCGCGTGACGATGCGACATCGGCGGGCCGGGCGATCCATCTATCGCGCCCCAGCAAAGAAACAGATCCGGGTCGATATTGTCGATTCCTTGTGGACGATGCTCGCACTTTCGGCCTTCAGGTTGGACGATGTTCGATCTTTTGGTAGTCGATTCCCCAGCGGCGTCCACTATGGTGAGGACAGTGAATTTGTCCTTCACTTCTCCGTTCGTGCTGAGGCGTTCATGGCACTCTGCGATCGTGACTACATAGTGCGTGGCGACCCATTTCCGGGCGAGAACGCCCACCTATCGCAGGGAAGCGGTTCTTGGTTGAGCTTTATGCGCGGGATCCTGTCCCACCTAGACAGGTTCGCGGACATTCTTGACACCGCGAATCTCCCAATATATATCAGGGATCGCCTGGCCGCGAGAGTCCTCCTTGATCGGAGCGTCGGCTCATACCAGATGCTGCGAAGAATATCAGAAATGTCCAAGGATGCCATTGCGCAAGAACTTCTGGATCGCTACGCTGCCACGATTTCGAGGACCCTGCCGGATGAAGCCGTATTGCGTTTCGCGAAGGGAGCCTCGCTCGAGCAGGAGTTCCGTGCGGTTCTTGCGCGTGACATCAGCGCCTTGAGGCGCGCACGTAACAAAACCGTGATCTAGAAACCGTTGGCGGGTGAGGTGGCCCTGGCGCGTCGCCTCCCCGCTGCTCGTCGCCGCAGTGCGGGTAAGGCCCGGTAGTTGCTCAGCAGGGCGCAATGGCAGAGAGCCGAAATGAGCGTCCCCCATGCCACCTGTGTGCATATCCGGTGTCCACTACATGACAATTACAGGCTCATCGCAGATGAGGGTGTAGCAGCAGTCTGGAGCCTCCGGCCTCGAGCAGAGATCGGGCGATGTAGTGGGTGATCTTGCGAAACCCGAGGGCGGAGCCGCGTAGGCGTTCGAGGCGCCCGTTCTTCGCCTCGCTGGGGCCGCTGCTCGTCCCGGGGGGCGAAGTGGGCCGGGATGTCGGTCGCCCGCTTCTTCAATGTCCGGGGCCGAGCGCAATGACCTCAATCAGTGCGGTCGGGAGGCCGTGACTGACTGCGTCGATGAGACCGGTCATGAGCTCGCACTCGCGGGCCCGCTCGGGGTGTCGTTAGGCGGTGATCATGCGCCGGTAGATGCTCTAGGTCGCCTCGTGCGCGGCATGCTCGTCGCCGGCGAACAACGCTTCGAGGCGCGCGGCCTGTCGGTCGGTGAGCAGGTCGGCTCCCGTGTAATGCGCCCGGCCTCGTAGCGTGGATTCTTCGCTCGGCCCGCGGCAGCAGCGCAGCTGCTGCTGGATGCGGCAGCGACAGTTGTTCAATGCGTTGCCAGCCAGCCTGACCACGTGGAACGGCTCCAGCACCCAGGCCGCGTCCGGCAGCTCCTCCGCCGCGGCGGTCCTGATGGCGGTGAGGCCGTCCGTCGCGAAGACGTCCACGCCGTCGCCAAGCCTTGGGCCGCCCTGAGAGCCAGTTCCTGAGGCCTTCTTCGGTCACCTTGACCATGTCGAGCAGCCTGGGCGGTCGGATCGGGGTGAGGTCTATGAGCGCGGTGACCTACTTCTCGCCGCGGCGAGTGTGGCGACACACGTCCTCGTCCACGACGATCACGGTCACGCCGTCGAACCGGGCCGGGCAGTGGATCAGGACGAAGTGCCGCCTCGGCCAGGACGGCGTCGTTTCGCGGTGTGCCACGACGCCGCGAAAGCCGCCGCGATGCGGGCGACCGTCAGGTGCTGGACGACGAGCCCGACAGAAACCAGTGCACGCCTGCGCGGGACGGCTTCGCCCCCGGCCCGGCCGACTTGGTGGGGTCCTGACACACACGTGCCCGCATGCCGGGCATCGGAAGCGGCGCGCCTTAGCGAGCAGCGTCACCGGCCGCGATCCGAACGGCTTGTGCGCGATCCTCTGCTCTACGGCGCCCCGTGGGCCTCCTTCGCACCTGCACCGGGCGGCACACCAGTCAGGCTCGACCACGCGCGGCAGTCCAGTACCGCACGATCGGGCTCAAGACCAGAACGCATCGTCAGGCCAGGAGAGCAGAAGGTAGCGTCGTCCACATCGAGGGCTTCCAGATGGACAGTGTCCAAAAAATCCATCCTGGGGGACCACGACGCCACCCCAAATGTACCGCCGCACCCAAATCTGCGAAGAGCCCGATTACAGGTCGCTGAGAACCTCGTATATTCCGGCCTTCAACTCCTCGATGCCTCGCTCTTCAATCGCGAGCCGGTAGTCTTCCCACTTCAGGTCGAGGCCAACCGGGGCGCGGTGACGCCTCCAAGGGATGCCATAGGAGTCCGCTACCACCGCGCCGTGGAGAGAACTGGTGATAATACGCTCGCACGATGCGATGAGTGGGATGGCTTCTGACGGCGCCGTTCCAGCATCAATCATGATGCTCTTGCCAGAGTGACGCAGTTCTGCTGGCGCTTCAGTTCGATCCTTGAAGTGTCGCACGTATCCGATCTGATACTGCTTCTCTACAACGCCAAAGGCCTCCTGGGCGATGAGGCCGGGATCTCCCAACGGGATACCGGAAGCAAGTCCCCAACGGTCGCGCGTGAGCGGCCCCCGTACCAGCCGCACATCGTAGCGGTTCGCCCAGTCGATCTTTGGCTCCCGCTTAGGATCGGTGCCGATACCGGCGATCACGGCTCCTTCCTTGGCGCCCCCATGCATCTCGACGAGTTGCCCGACGGTGCCGGTTACGAAGATGTCGGCAGTCTTGACTCCGCCATATGCGAACCTTCTACCCGTAACCTTTTGTAGCAGTTCGAGGCCCAGCACGTCGCCGAAATTGTACGCGGGCAACCCCTTGCGCACTTCAGACAGTCGGAACTGTCCTGTGACAGAGTCAAGGATCGGACTCCAATAGAATACTGACTTCATGTCGACCTATCTATCCGGGGGTTTGCATCGCTCATGCATCGGGCGCTTCGGGCGCGGCCTTCGCATTTCTCGTCGGCCCAAACAGGACTTATCGGCGGGGCGCCGCGAGGGCCTGCTGGTCAAGTAGATGATCAAGCTGTCGGGCGACAAGAACCGGGTGCTGAAGGGGACCAACGGTACGCATCAGTTCCGGAATCGTCGACCGCGATGGGAATGCTGCATGTCCATCGCCCCAGTCGCGCATGTACACGGTGAGGCCTCGAGCTTGATCCACGTGAATCCGTTGATCGACACGCTCCCAAGTGCCCTTTACCATTAGCGGCTTGAGGTGTGCGGTGACGTGCCAGTCAGTCTCGTTCTGTGCGATGAGGAAATGATCCTTACTCCACGTAGCACTGGTGACATCGTGGAGCACGCCCAGCTCATCGAGAGCCGCGCGGGCTTCCTGAGCTGTGCGGACCTGTGTGTGGACACCGCTCGCCGTGCGGAGGTACGTATTGACGTGTTCAAGCGAGTAGTTGGACACGGCGGTCTGAGGATTGACGATTAGTCCTCCGACGCCCAGGTTCATGTGGCGCGCGATATTGAGGGCCGCGAATCCGCCACCCGAGCCGCCGATAAAGTAGATGTCAGCGCCCCAAAGGTCTCCGAGTCCATCGATCAATTGTGCGATCTCGATGGGCAGTTCGGGTCGGCTTTTGGTGCCGAGGTACCAGCCCAAACGTAACTCGTTGTTTAGGGACAAACTGGGATCAGAAACGCTAATTGTTGTGATACCCGAAACCTTGGCTACCTGGGCCCCAGAGAAGAAGGGGCCTCTGAGATTGGATCGATCGCCGACCATTCCGCTAAGGACGACGAGTGCAACACGGGGGCCATTGTCCTGTTGAAGATGGGAAATTCCGGTAACCAGGACGTCGAGCGGAGCTGACGGCGTTCCTAAGCGATAGACGCCATCGTCGGAAATTGACCGGATGTTGAGAGAACCATTGTTGGCACCGAAAACGGGCCCGAATTTCCCGTAGTCGTAAGGGTTGGCGCGCGGGAGGCTCGCATGAGATCCGGAACGGGAGCCAGTAGGGCGTGCGCTGACTTCTGAAATGGAAGTGCGAATCGACACAATCCGGTTCTGCAGGGATTGCGCAAATTTGTCGTCGACGATTCCTGCCGGAATCCTTGCATGCCAGACTGATACCCGCCCCTTTGCGAGGCCGGCTTCCTTGAAAGTAATTGAGTGACTCTTGAGGAGATCGATGAGCGATTCGGTGTGCGACCGGTCTTTTGGCACCAGTTGAACGTCCACCTCGTCATTTCGAACGAGGATGTCAAACGCGAGGACGATATCGCCCAGCTTGAATTCGTGCACCGACGCTGGTCCCCGACTCCAGATGGCGTGACGGTGCCATTTCCCCGGGAGCTGGTGGCGGAGAGTGGTATGTATCGCCGCCACTTGGTTGGCGCGTAGCTTGAGGCTGTCAGTGCCCTTGGACTCGGCAGAGGAAGTCTTGGAGGGCGCCTTGGGCGATCGGCTCGGTCGACTTTGCGTTTTCGGCTGGTCGGAAAGCTCGAGTGGGGCATCTGGTTCGGCCGCAGGGGGCCGGGCGTTGCGGCCATCTTGTCCCGTAAGTCGACGTACGATTTCGAGATAGACGCGCTCGGCGTAATGGAATGGCGCATCGCCCCACGGATGATCCGGGCTGGACGTGACGGCACCGGGCCGCATCGAGATGACCCTCGCGCTGAGGGCGTCTGCAGCGACGTTCACGTATGGCTGAAAGATCGGGTTCGCTTCGGATGCCGTGACTCCGAAACTCGGAGGCGTGGGTGTTCCGGATTCCGACCTCTCGGCCCATGGAATGTCGAGGAGCACAATTGCCGCGTGGGGCATGTGGTGGCGAATGAGCGCGCCGACCGCGGCTATTCCCTGCGACCAGTACTGGAAGTGTTGCTCGCTGCCGAACGGGAAGTGCTGGGAACCGGGAGGCAGGTGCTGTTCTGCACCCGACTGAATGAGCTCGGGTGAACGTGTGACGACGGAGCCGTCGGGGAGCACGTACGCACCTAGGCGCTCGTCGACGAGGTCGACAATGACAAGGTCCGTCTGTGACGCTACCTCAGGTACTAGCGTTTGCATGCTGGATGCGTAGTCACCTGAGACCATTCGCTGCTGGAACGGCGATTCGAGTTGGGGCGGGCCCACCAGTGTCACGGGACGGGTGTACGCGCTGAGAGCCGACTGCCGGGCGACATACTGCAGTAGTTCAAACTGGGTCGGGTCGAGGTGTTCGAATGTGTCGCGCGAGACGCATGATCCGTAGATGAAGACGCGGTTCTTGCTCATGTGGTTCCTTTGATTCCCCAGTCTGCGGGACGCGGACCGAGCGTGAGCAGGTGGGTGATGGCTGCAACGGCCCGGGTTGCGCTGCGTCCGTCCCCATAAGGGTTGACCGCGCGGGCCATCGAAAGATATGCGGCTTCGTCGGTAATTAGGGTGGTGACTTCCTCGACAATGCGCTGCTCGTCGGTGCCTACGAGACGCACGTTTCCAGCGGCCACTGCCTCGGGCCGCTCGGTGTTATCTCGCATGACGAGCACGGGCTTGCCCAGAGACGGTGCCTCTTCCTGAACACCACCGGAGTCGGTTAGGACGATAGTTGCAAGGGACAGCATCCGGGTGAACTCGCCGTAGGCCAGTGGCTCCGTGATTGTAACGTTGTTGATGCCGACGAGGTGCGGAAGCAGGGCTTCGCGGACGAAAGGGTTGCGGTGCGCGGGCAGTACGAGCTGCACCTCGGGGAACGCCCTTGCCAGGTGCGCAAGGGCTCGCCCGACGCCCCGCATTGCGCCGCCCCAGTTCTCGCGGCGGTGGGTCGTAACGAGGAGGATGCGTCGGCCTGAGTCGGCGAGGTTCTCGAGTACCGGGTCGTCAAACGGGGTTTTGTGCTGTACCGAGGCGAAGAGTGCATCGATCACCGTGTTCCCTGTCACGGCGATGGCGTCCGGGGCGACGCCTTCGCGTAAAAGGTTGTTGCGGTTCACCTGTGTAGGTGCGAGGTGGAGTGTCGAGAGTTGTGAAGTCAGCCGTCGGTTCGCCTCTTCTGGGAAAGGCGACGAGATGTTCCCCGAGCGGAGGCCCGCCTCGACGTGTACCACCGGAATTCCACGGTGGAAGGCGGCGAGTGCGGCGGCCGTTGAGGTGGATGTGTCACCCTGCACGATGATCGCTGCGGGTTTTTCCGCCTCGAGAACGGGATCGAGGCGTTCGAGGACGCGAGCAACGATCATCGAGAGCGATGCGCCGTGCTCGAAGATGTCGAGGTCGTGGTCAGGAGTGATACCGAAGATTTCGTTGACCTGGTCGAGCATCTCGCGGTGCTGACCGGTGACCACGGTGACTGAGTCGAGCTCCGTGCTCGCCTCGAGGGCTCTGATAACCGGCGCGACTTTGATCGCCTCGGGGCGGGTGCCATACACGGTCATGATGCGTGGCCGCATTGGCTACCGACCTCCCTGGTTGCGCCCGGACGAGGCGTTCCGGGGCCTCACGTGACGGGAGGTGTAGTGGCGGGACGAGCGTGCCTCCTCCACCCGAACGGTGGTCTGCTCCCGCTCGGCGAATGCGGTCTCGATGATTCGTTTCGCCTCATCCGGCTTGTCCTTGGCGACCGCCCATGCCCACTTCCGGTAGCGCAGCGCTACGTCTTCGGCGGGCCCGTCGAGCACGAGGCGGCCATGGTTGAGCCAGATTGCACGCGTGCAACTCTCCTCGATGGTCTGCGCGGCGTGGGACACCAGGAATACGGTGCCGGCGCGCTTCCGCAGTGCCTGCATTCGAGCCTCACTGCGTTCTTTGAAGGCGGCATCGCCTGTGGCGAGGGCCTCGTCGATGAGGAGGATGTGCGGGTTGGACGCCGTGGCGATCGCGAAACGTAGGCGAGCTCCCATGCCAGACGAGTAGGTCTTCATCGGCAGGTAGATGGACTTTCCGAGCCCAGCGTGTTCCGTGACCTCTGGCACGGCGGCCTCGGCCTGGGCGGGCGTGAGCCCCATGGCAAGGCAGCCGAGGCGGATGTTCTCCTCGCCCGACAGGTCTGGGACCAGGGCGGCGTTCACGCCGATGAGCACCGGCGTGCTCTCTGCGAGCACGCGACCCTTCGCGGGGTTCTCCAGCCCGGCGATGATGCGCAGCAGCGTGCTCTTGCCTGAACCGTTCTGTCCTACCAAGCCGATCTGCTCGCCCGACCTCGCCACGAACGAGATGCCCGACAGTGCGCGCACGAGCACCTTGGGATCGTTGCCCAGCACAGTGCGTGCGGCCCGCACGACCGGGTTGACGCGTCGCCTACGCTCGGCGGCGTCCGTCGAGGGCACGCGGTAACGGACGCTGACGTCCTGCACGGCCACGGTGGCCTGGGCGAAGGGATCCGGCACGGCGAGTTCAGACACGGCCATAGGACTCCTCCGCCTGCCAGAACACAGCGAAGCCCACGACGAGGGTGCCCAAAGCCCACGCGCTCAATCCCACCCAGGTCGACACAGAGGGAGCGACCCCGTAGAGCAGCGTGTCGCGGGCGGCGTCGAGAACCATGTACATGGGGTTCGCTTCCATCAACCCGACGATCAACGGATAGTTCTCGAAGCGTTCGATAGAGAAGAACACTGCTGACCCGTACAGCCAAAAGCGCATCAGCACGCCGATGAGTTGGTTGAGGTCTGGTAATGAAGCCGCAGCACGGGCGAGTAGGAGGGCTAGCCCGGTCACGAACACTGTCTGCAGTACTAACACGATCGGGAAGAGTGCGGCGACCGAGTTCCAGTTTTCTCGCTCTGGAAGTATCAAGATCAGCACGAGCATCGCGCTAAGCGTTGGCACGAGGTTGAGGACGCGACGCAGCACCACAGAGATAGGCAGCGACGCTCGAGGGAAACTAAATGCGCGGATGAGGTTTCGCCCGCCAGCGACGGATTTCGCGCCCCCGGTCACGCTCTGCGAGGTGAACTGGAACAAGAAGACGCCGATGATGAGGTAGCCCAGGAAGTTGGGAATCCCTCGGTCGGCCCCGAGTACCTTGCCGAAGATCAGGTAGTAGGCCAGCCCGTTGAGCATCGGGTTGAGGACCAGCCACGCCTGCCCCAGCAGGGTCTCCCGCGTGCCGCTGGTGACCTTGGCCCGCGCCTCGGCCCACAGGAAGTGCCGCCGCTTCCACAACTGCGCGAGGTAGGTGCGGATCGGGGGCCGCGCACCCACCGGGGTGAGGCGACCGGTGGAGACTACCTCGAGAGTAGAGGCCTGCTTGCCGAAGAGCTCGGCGTACAGGTCAGCGGGGCGCGTCTCCGCGCCCTGCTGAACACCCGTCTCGTGCGTCATCGCCCCGCATCTTAAGGGGATGGTGTGCGCTACCGTCTCCACGGTTCGTCGTTGGGAAGGGTGGAAGCGTGAGGATCTCGGTGATCGGCCTGGGCTACCTGGGCGCGGTGCATGCAGCGAGCATGGCCAAGCTGGGCCACGACGTCGTGGGTGTCGACGTCGATGCGGCCAAGGTGGACGCGCTCGCAGCTGGAACGCCGCCGTTCTACGAGCCCGGGCTCGGCGAGCTCTTGACTGAGGTCAGCGCCACAGGGCGTCTTCAGGTCACCACGGACCTATCGGCTGTTCGAGGTGCTCAGGTCCACTTCGTCTGCGTCGGAACGCCGCAGCGTGCAGACGGCTACGCCGCCGACCTGACCTACGTCGATGCGGCCATCCAGAACCTGACCGCGCATCTTTCAGCGGGTGAAATCGTTGTGGGTAAATCCACAGTGCCTGTCGGTACCGCCGAGCGGCTCGCGGAGGTCGTGCGGCGTGCCGTGCCGGGCGCGCATCTCGCGTGGAACCCGGAGTTCCTCCGGGAAGGATTCGCTGTCCAGGACACCCTGAGCCCCGACCGCATCGTCTATGGCGTGCCGGGCGGGGAGGCAGCCGTGACCGTCACTGCCGCACTCGACGCGGTGTACGAAGCCCCGTTGTCGACCGGCATCCCACGCATCGTCTCCGACCTGCCTACCGCTGAACTCGTCAAGGTGGCGGCGAACTCGTTCCTCGCCACGAAGATCTCGTTCATCAACGCGATGGCGGAGCTGTGCGAGGTCGCAGGCGCGGACGTCACGCAGCTCGCGGACGCAATCGGACACGACGCTCGCATCGGCCGACGCTTCCTCAACGCGGGTCTCGGCTTCGGGGGAGGTTGCCTCCCCAAGGACATCCGGGCGTTCATGGCGCGTGCGGACGAACTGGGCGCCGGTGAGGCCGTCGCGTTCCTCGGTGAGGTCGACGCCATCAACATCCGCCGTCGAGTGCGTATGGTCGAGCTCGCCCGAGAAGTGCTCGACGGTTCCATCACGGGGAAGCGGGTCACGGTCTTGGGGGCGTCCTTCAAGCCCGACAGCGACGACGTCCGCGACTCGCCCGCGCTCGACGTCGCGGCGCGGCTGTCCGAGCTGGGCGCGGTCGTCACCGTGCACGACCCGCAGGCCATCGACAATGCCCGCGCGAAGCAGCCGCGCCTCCACTACGAGCGGGACCTGGAGGCCGCTCTCGCCGGCGCGGACGCCGTCCTGCTGCTCACGGAGTGGAGGCAGTACCGCGACCTCGACCCGGAGCGTGTGGGGACGCTCGTCGCGCAGCGCACGATCCTCGACGGCCGCAACGCCCTCAGCCGCACAGCCTGGACCGACGCGGGCTGGCAGTATCGTGCCCTCGGCCGGCGCTGAGCCGGTCGGTCCCTCCACAGACAGGTTCGGGCCTTCATGCGTGTTCTGGTCACCGGCGGTGCCGGCTTCATCGGGGCGAACTTCGTCCAGCAGACGGTGGCGGAGCGTCCGGACGCGACGGTGACGGTGCTGGACGCGTTGACGTACGCCGGGGACCGGTCGTCGTTGGACCCGGTGGCGCACCGGGTGAGCTTCGTGCAGGGGTCGATCACCGACGCGGAGCTCGTCGACGGCCTGGTCGCGGACGCGGACGTCGTCGTGCACTTCGCGGCGGAGTCGCACAACGACAACTCGCTGACGGACCCGTCGCCGTTCGTGCAGACGAACGTGGTGGGCACGTTCACGCTGCTGGAGGCCGTGCGCCGCCACGGCGTGCGGTACCACCACATCTCCACGGACGAGGTGTACGGGGATCTGCCGCTGGAGGGCGACGAGAAGTTCACCCCGGCCACGCCGTACAACCCGTCCAGCCCGTACTCGTCGACGAAGGCCGGCTCGGACCTGTTGGTGCGGGCGTGGGTGCGGTCGTTCGGCGTCGAGGCCACGATCTCGAACTGCTCGAACAACTACGGCCCGTACCAGCACGTGGAGAAGTTCATCCCGCGCCAGGTGACGAACCTCATCGACGGGATCCGCCCGCGGTTGTACGGGGCGGGGCTGAACGTGCGGGACTGGATCCACGTGGCCGATCACAACGCGGCGGTGTGGGCGATCATCGACCGAGGCCGGGTGGGGGAGACGTACCTCATCGGCGCTGACGGCGAGACGAGCAACCTCGAGGTGGTGCGCAGCCTGAACGAGCTGTTCGGGCGGGACGCGGACGACTTCGACCATGTCGCCGACCGGCCGGGGCACGACCTGCGCTACGCCATCGACGCCACCAAGCTGCGTGAGGAGCTGGGCTGGTCGCCGCGGTTCACCGACTTCCGTTCGGGCCTGGCCGCGACGGTCGACTGGTACCGGGCGAACGAGGGCTGGTGGCGCCCGGCGAAGGCCGCGGTGGAGGCGAAGTACGCCCGCACCGGCCAGTAGGCAGGGCGTTGCGCGGACCACGCGAGGCCGCAGGGCACTCCTGCGCTCGTTGATATCGTGGCGACGATATCAATGCGAGTCGGAGGCGCGCACCATGGAACAGGTACTGATCAGAAGCCTGCCCGACGGCACCAAAGCGAGCTTGCGCGCCCGCGCCGAGCGCAACCGCCGCTCCGTCGAGGCTGAGGCGCGCGCGATCCTCAGCGATGCCCTGAACGAGCGTCCCGTCACGCTCGTCGATCTGGTGGCGGATCCGCGACCAGAGGCGAACTTCGACTGGGAGCCCGAGGCCACGAGGATCGACGTCCGAGTGGTCGACTTCTGATGTACGTGCTCGACACGAACGTCATCTCCGCTGTCCGCGTGCCCGGGCGCGCACCGGCCGTCGAGGCATGGTTGCGCGCCGTCCCACTGGTCGACCTGTACACGACCGCGCTCAACCTCGCCGAGATCGAGCAGGGTGTCCGACGCAAGGAGCGCGACGACCAGTCGCAGGGAGCCGTCCTGCGGGAGTGGTTCGAGGGTCAGGTGCTGCCCGCCTTCACGGCCACGAACCGGGTGCTCCCCTTTGACATCCGCGCCGCCCGCATCTTCGGCCGCTACCCCGTACCCGAGGAGGCACCGGCCAACAACGTGCTCATCGCCGCGACGGCCGAGGCCCACGGCATGGTGATGGTGACCCGCAACGTCAAGCACTTCGAGCCTCTGGGCGTTCGGATGCTCAACCCCTGGGATCTGCCTCAGGAACGCAGCGACGCGAGGTAGTCCTGGACGGTGTCGTGGGTGGGCAGCAGGCCCTGGGCCTTCGCCTCGGTGAGGCTGGGGGCGGCGGTGTCCTTCTCGGACAGCTGCGCGACCAGGGGCGAGCCGTCGCGGGCGGTGGTGGGCCACTGGATGCCGACCTCGGGGTCCAGCGGCTGGATGCCGTGCTCGTGGCCGGGGTTGTAGCCCGCGGAGCACAGGTAGAGCACGGTCGAGTCGTCCTCCAGGGACATGAACGCGTGCCCGAGGCCTTCGCCGAGGTAGATGGCGCGGCGGTCGACGTCGTCGAGCAGTACGGAGTCCCATTGCCCGAAGGTGGGGGAGCCGACGCGGATGTCCACGACGACGTCGAGGACGGCGCCCTTGGGACAGGTGACGTACTTGGCCTGGCCGGGCGGGACGTCGGCGAAGTGGATGCCGCGCAGCACGCCGGCGGCGGACACCGACGCGTTGGCCTGCTGCAGGTCGAGCGGGTGGCCGACGGCGTCGGCGAACGGCCCGGCCTTGAACCATTCGAGGAAGACGCCGCGGGGGTCGCCGTGCTGCTTCGGGGTGATCTCGTAGGCGCCGGGGACGGTCAGCTCGCGGATCTGCACGGCGCGCTCCTTCGCAGTGTCGGCCCGGTGTCGGCCCGATGTCGACGACGGGCGGGCCCGTAGGATCCTACGGTGACCGAGACCACAGCGGCACCGTCCGCGACGCACGCAGGCCGACGGTGGCTGGTCGTCGGCGCCGCCGGGATGCTGGGCACCGACCTGATGGCCCGCCTCCGCGACGCGGGTGCGGACGTCGTCGGGCTGGGGCGTGCGGACCTGGACGTCACGGATTCCGACGCCACCGTGGCCGCGGTGCGCGGGTTCGACGTCGTGGTCAACTGCGCGGCATGGACGGCGGTCGACGACGCCGAGGCGCACGAGGGGGACGCGTTCCGCGTCAACGCGACCGGGGCGTCGAACCTGGCGCGGGCCGCGTACGCGGCGGGCGCCCGCCTGGTGCAGGTGTCGACGGACTACGTGTTCGACGGAGCCGCCACCGCCCCGTACGGCGAGGATGCGCCGCTGGCGCCCGTGTCGGCGTACGGGCGCACGAAGGCCGCGGGGGAGTGGGCCGTGCGTGCGCAGGCGCCGGACCACCTGATCGTGCGCACGGCGTGGCTGTACGGGGCGCACGGCGGCTGCTTCCCGAAGACGATGGCGCGCCTGGGCGCGGAGAAGGACCGCCTCGCGGTCGTGGACGACCAGGTCGGTCAGCCCACCTGGACGCGCGACCTGGCCGACCTGATCGTCCGGCTCGTCGAAGCCGATGCGCCCGCCGGGACGTACCACGGCACCGCCTCGGGCCGGACGTCGTGGTTCGGGTTCACCCGCCGCATCCTCGCCTCGGCGGGCCTGGCCACGCCGCTGGAGCCCACCACCAGTGACGCGTTCGTGCGCCCCGCCCCGCGGCCCGCCTACTCGGTGCTGGGCCACGACGCCCTGCACGCGGCCGGGGTCGCACCCATCGGCGACTGGGCGGAACGATGGGACGCCGCCGCGGCCGAGGTCCTCGCCTGAAAGTGCTCGGCTGAGCTACTGCTCGAGCAGGCCGAGCAGGTAGGTGCCGTAGCCGGACTTGGTGAGCTTCTCTGCGCGGGCGCGCAGCTCGTCGTCGGTCAGGAAGCCGCGCCGCCAGGCGACCTCTTCGGGTGCGCCGACCTTGAGCCCCTGGCGACGCTCGATCGTGCGGACGAAGTCGGAGGCCTCCAGCAGCGAGTCGAACGTGCCGGTGTCGAGCCACGCCGTGCCGCGCGGCAGCACCTCCACGTGCAGGTCGCCCCGCTCGAGGTAGGCACGGTTGACGTCGGTGATCTCGTACTCCCCGCGTGCTGAGGGCGCGAGGTCCTTCGCGATCTCGACGACGTCGTTGTCGTAGAAGTACAGGCCCGGCACGGCGTAGTTCGACTTCGGTTGTGCGGGCTTCTCCTCCAGCGACACGGCGCGACCGTCGGCGTCGAACTCGACCACCCCGTACGCCGTGGGGTCCGCGACCCGGTAGGCGAACACCGCGCCGCCGTCGATGGTCGTGTACTTCTGGAGCTGGTCTCCGAGCCCCTGTCCGTAGAAGATGTTGTCGCCCAGCACCAGGGCCGCGGAGTCGGTGCCGATGAACTCCTCGCCGAGCACGAACGCCTGCGCCAGCCCGTTCGGGACGTCCTGGACCGCGAAGCTGATCGAGATGCCGAACTGCGACCCGTCCCCGAGCAGCCGCCGGAACTGCTCGGCGTCGTGCGGAGTCGTGATGACCAGCACGTCGCGGATGCCCGCGAGCAGCAGCGTCGACAGCGGGTAGTAGATCATCGGCTTGTCGAAGACCGGTACCAGCTGCTTGCTCACCCCGAGGGTGATCGGGTGCAGCCGGGTGCCGCTGCCGCCCGCCAGGACGATTCCGCGCATCGTTGCCAGTCCCTCCGTCGGGTTCGGTCCCTACGAGTGTGCCGTGACCCGCGCATAGACGTCGGCGTACCGGCCCACGAGCCGCTCCCACGTGCGCTCGGCGGCGACACGGCGACCGGCGTCGACGAGCGCGGCGCGATGGGTGTCGTCGCCGAGCACGCGCGCGACGGCGTCGGCCCACGCGGTGGTGTCGTCGGGGTCGACGAGCACGCCGGCGGGCGGGCCGGAGTCCAGCGGCGAGAGCACCTCGGCGAGCGCGGGCAGATCGCTGGCGACGACGGGCCGCCCGAGGGCCATCGCCTCGACGGGCTTGAGCGGCGTGACGAGCCGCGTGACGCGGTCGGGACGGCGCGGCACCAGCACGACGTCGAGCGCGGCGAGGTAGGTGCGTGCGATGTCGCGCGGCACACGCCCGGGCAGCAGGGCGTGCTCGCCCAGCCCGAGCTCCGCGGCGAGGCGCAGCAGCCGCGGTCGGTCGACGCCGTCGCCCACGATCAGCGCGGACACGTCGACGCCGCGCGACCGCAGCATGGCGACGGTGCGCAGCACGGTGTCCAGGCCCTCGTACCCGACGACGCTGCTCACCGTGCCGACGACGAACGGCGCGGTGCGCAGGCCCAGCGCGGCGCGCGCCTCGGCGGCGGACGGCGCGGGGCCCAGCAGCGCGGCGTCGACGGCGTTGGGGACCACGGTGATGCGCTCGCGGGGCACCCCGCGGCCCACGAGCTCGTCCCGCATCGTGCCGCTGAGGGTGACGACGTGGTCGGCGGTGAGCGCGAGGTCGGTCTCGCGGGCCCGCAGGAGCGCGAACCGCTCCGACGCGGCGGCGCGCTCCCGCCCCTCGGGCGTCGGGTGCGACGCGGCCCACGTCTCCTCGGGCAGGCCGCGCACCTCGTAGACCCAGGGCAGGCCGGCCCGCGCGGCGGCGGTCCGGGCGGCGTCGCCGGTGGTCCACGGGGTGGTGGCGTGCACGACGGCGGGGCGCGCGTCGCCGAGCGCGCGGGCCAGGAGGCGGGCGCCGTCCGCGGCGCGGCGGCGGTGGTCCGCCGGCAGCGAGCGCGGCACCAGGCGCCGGTAGGTGACGCCGTCGACGACGTCCGCCCCGCGGGCGCCGAGCGCCCCGATCATCAGCGGGTAGCCCGCGCGGGTGGTGGCCGTGACGCGGTGCCCCGCGGCGCGCTGCGACGTGAGGATCGCGTGGGTGCGCAGGGTGTACCCGCTCTGCGTGTGCGGCAGCGAGTTCGTCAGGTGGTGGTGCACCGCGACGGGGACGTCGGAACCGGACCGAATTTCACCCGGTCCGGTTCGCGGCATTTTTTCACCCGCTCGCCCCGGGAAACCGTCCGCATCATGAGACGTTTCCGGGGGTCGTCGGTCGTCCAGCACGGCGACCTGACCCAGCAGCGACGCCCGGACCCGGCGCCCGGCGCGCGTCGCGGGGGCCGCCGCGCGCAGGGCCGCGACGTCGCCGGCCTGCCACGCGGCGCGCAGCCGTCCCGCCTCGCCGGACGTCCCGTCGCCCAGCGCGCGCTCCACCCACGGCACGACGACGGCGCTCACCCGTGCCGGGGTCCGCCGCGCCGCCTGCAGCACCAGCCACGCCGGGTCGGTGCGCAGCGCGCCGCCCACGAAGGACGCCGCGAAGCGGGCGTTGCGGGCCAGCTCGCGCACGCGCGTCATCGGGCCGCCACGTCGCCGCGCTCGGCCGCCGGGCCGGTGAGCTCGTGCAGCAGGTCGAGGTACCGCGCGGCGAGCGTGTCGTCGTCGGCGTTGCGGGCCACCCACTCCGCGGCGCGCGGGTCGGCGGCGGGCATGTCGCCGGAGGACGCCCAGGCCGACCAGAGCTCGGTGAGCGCGTCGACGTCGCCGGGCGGCACCACCGACCCCGCGCCGGAGCGCTGCACCAGCGCGGCGGCCTCGCCGGCCACGCACGCCGTGGCGTACGCCCCCGACGCCATCACCTCGTACAGCTTCGACGGCACGGTCCACTCCAGCGGCTTCCAGTTGCGCAGCGACACCACCACGGTGTCCGCCCAGGCGTAGTAGCGGCGGATCTCGTCGTGCGGCACGGCCCCGACGAACGTCACGGGGGCCTCGAGCTCCGCCACGAGCCCCTCGAGGAACGGCACGCGGGCGCCCGCCCCGACGATGCGGACGTCGAGCCGCAGACCGCGGCGTGCCACCTGTGCCGCGGCGCGCACCACCGACTGCAGGTCCTGGGCGCGCCCCACGGTGCCCGCGTACACGACCCGCAGCGGCCGGTCCGGCGGCGACCCGCCGTCGTCGGGCAGGCCCGCGGCGTCCTCGTCGGAGAGTGGCTGGAACGACGTGCCGTTGCGCACCACGGCGACGCGCCGCACGCCCCGCTCGAGCAGCACCTGGGCGAAGGTCTCGGTGGTCGTGACGACGGCGTCCGCCCGCGCCTGGAGCCGCGTCACCGCGCGGTGCACCAGGGCGCGCGCGCCCGCGAGCGCTCGGGAGGCGGCGGAGCGGCGCGCGTCCAGCACCCCGCTCGGCTCGATGAGGTCCGGCCAGGCGTCGCGCATCTCGATGACGAGCCGGGCGCGCAGCAGGCGCGCCAGCGCCCACGCGGCGAACATCGACGGGATGCCGGGCACGGTGCCGACCACCACGTCGGGGCGGACGGCGGGCCGGCGGAAATGTCGGAGGCCGAGGACGACGGCGCTCGAGGCCGCGACGGTCTGGTCCATCGTGCGCGAGAGCAGGTCGGCGGCGTGCGGGCGGAACCTCGTGCGGACCACGCGCTCGCCGTGCCGCCCCCGCGTGACGGCCCCGGGCCGGTGGTCGGCGGCGGCGTCCTGCAGCCGCCCGCTCGGGTAGTGCGGCGGCGGGGTCAGGACGGCGACGTCGACGCCCGCGTCCATGAGGCGTGGCGTCAGCGTGTCCCACCGCCGCTGCGGGGCGCCGTGCTCCGGCGGGTAGTGGTGCGTGACCAGCAGCACGCGGGAGCGTTTCGACGACGTCGTCGCCCCGGTGCCGTGCATGGTCGTGCCCTTCGTGTCGCTCGCGCTGCCCGCCGCCGTCCGGCGGGTGCCCGGCGAATGGTACGGCGGGAAGCCTCACGGGCGGAACACAGGATCTCCGCGAACGGGGCCGTAGGATCCCGCCCTGTGAGCCGAGCCAACGCCCCGTACCGCCACGCCCGCACCGAGGCACGACGCAGCCACCGCGTGCTGGCCGTCGTCGGGGTGCTCGTGCTGCTGCTGGCGGCCGCGGGCTTCGGCGCGGCCTGGTGGTTCCAGAACAGCCTGGACGACAACATCGAGCGCATCGGGGACCCGTTCGCGGATATCCCTGCCAGCAGCGCCCCCGAGGTCGAGGAGGAGACCGAGGCGGTCAACCTGCTCGTGCTGGGCTCCGACAGCCGGATCTCCGCCGGCGACCCGTCGCAGTGGAAGGCCGGCGCCCAGCGCACCGACGCGATCATGCTGGTGCACCTCCCGGCCAACCGGAAGAGCGCCCAGGTGGTCTCGATCCCGCGCGACTCCTGGGTGCCGATCCCCGGGCACGGAGAGGCCAAGATCAACGCCGCCTTCTCCTACGGCGGCCCGTCGCTGATGATCCAGACGGTGCAGGACCTCACCGGCGTGAAGATCGACCACTTCGTGGTCACCGACTTCGAGTCGTTCACGTCGATGACGGACGCGCTCGACGGCGTCCGCATCCGCGTGCCGGAGGACATCGGCGACGGCAAGCAGGTCTTCTTCTCCAAGGGCGTCCACATGATGTCCGGCGAGGAGGCGCTGAAGTACACGCGCCAGCGCCACGGCCTGAACAACGGCGACTTCGGCCGCGTGCAGCGCCAGCAGAACTGGATGCGCGCCATCCTCGCCAAGGTCAACAACAACCGGAACGACGTCGGCATGATGACGGAGTTCTTCACCACGGTGAGCGAGTCCGTGGCCGCCGACGACGGCTTCACGATCGACCGGATGCGCAACCTCTACATGAGCGCGCGCGGGCTGAGCACCAACGACGTCGACTTCATGACCGCGCCGTACTCCGGCACCGGGCGCAGCGACGACGGGCAGTCGATCGTCGTCCTCGACCGCGAGCGGTTCGACCCGCTGATGAAGGCGATCGCGAAGGACGAGGCGGGCAGCTACGTCGAGGACCACACCGACGACCTCGAGGTGCTCCCGGCCACCGTCAAGTAGCCGGTGGAGCTCCGCCGCACCACGGCTGACGGGCGGCCCGCCGCGGGCGCCCTGGCGGTGCTCGCGACGCTCGCCGTCGTGCTGACGGTCGCCGTCGCGCTCCTTCGGCCCGACGGCGGCGCACCAGCCCCGGCCGGCGCGACGTCGTCGCACCTCGCGTCCCCGGCGGCCTCCGCCGTCCCGACGTCTGGCCCGACGCCCAGCCCGACGCCGTCAGCCGCGCCGTCGTGCTCGTGGGGCGGGCGCCTGGACCGGCCGGACCGCACCGTGCGCACCGAGTACGCCGTGACGGGCTGGTTCGTGCTCACGACGCCCGACCGCTGCGCGACGCGCGCCACGGTCCAGGGCGCGCACGCGATCGGGGCCGACACGCTCCTGACGTTCGGCGCGGAGCTCGCCCCGGCCTCGCCCGCCGACCTGCGCCCCGGCGGGGACGACGAGCGGTTCGCGGGGTTCACGGTCGACGGCGGGGACGGTTACGACCACGCCGTGGCGCGCACGGGCGGGGGCACCGTCCGGCACGTCTACACCTATGCGGCCAAGGCGACGTTCGACGACGCCGCGCTGTTCTGCCCCGGCCACGACGGGCGGTCGACGACGGCGCACGGCACGTACACCTGGTGGCTGCTGCCGGTGGAGGGCGGGTACAGCGACTGCGACTCGCCGAGCCGCACGTACGACCTCGTCGTCGCGCACGCCGCGTCGCAGGCGGACGCCGACGCGCTGCTCGTCGCCGACGCCGAGCGGTTCGGGATGACGGTGTTCCTCGGCCTGCCGAAGCCCGCCCCCGACCCGGCGACCCCGTACGTCGCCGACGACTCGTACACCCAGACCCTGGGCGGCTTCACGTCCCGCGTCCTCGCGGGCTGGGACGCGCGGTACGGGTCACGCGACGCGTTCGCCGGGGTCTACCAGTCGCTCGAGACGGCGGTCTTCACCGACGAGGCCTCGTGGGCTCCGAACCTGCGGGTGTACGAGCTGCAGCACCGCATCGTCGGGTTCCGCCTGCCCCGCGACAAGCAGCGGGTCGTGGTCAGCCCGTACGCGGACCTGCGTCGCGACGGCGGCACCCCGGTCGCGGCCGTGCGGCCCGCCCTGCAGCGGATCGCGGACACCGCGGGCGGCGTCCGCATGGTGCTCGCCCCGCAGGACGGCGGGGGCACCGGCCGGGTGGGCGTCTTCGGGCCCGGCGACCGCGACCGGACGGTGCGGGCGGACCTGCACGCCGTCGTCGGGGACACGACGTACGGCGAGGCGTACGCGGGCTCGACGGCGACGCTCTACGCGGAGGCGGCGAAGGTGCGCGGCGCGACCCTGTGGGCGAACGTCGAGGCGTTCCGGCCGCCGGGCGAGGTCGGCGACCGGGCCCCGAGCGACCTCGCCACCCTCGACCGGCAGGTGGCGCTGGCGCGCCCGCACGTCGAGAAGCTCATCGGCTACCGGTGGGACGACTACCTCGACGCCTCCGGCCTCGCCGCCGACATCGCCGCGCGCGGCTGACCCGACTCAGCCCCGAACAGCGCTGTGGGCGGGCGTCTGGCCCTGTTCGCGACGCGAAACAGGGCCAGACGCCCGCCCACAAGAAGGAGGGACGTCAGGCGGCGGTGTCGACGGCGACGCGGCCGTCGGCGAACGTCATGCCCTGCACGACGGTGCCGGGGTAGCGGGCGGCGAGCAACCGCTGCACGTCCAGGGCGATGCGGGCGTCGGGGCGGATCTGGACGGACCCGGCCGGCAGGCCCTTCGAGGACAGGACCGACTCGATGCGGTTCTTGGCGAGCCCCAGCAGCTTGTGCGCGGGCAGGCCGCCTGCGCTCGCGTCGACGGACAGCACGGCGACGCCGCCCTCGAAGCCCTCGACCCGCAGCCGCGAGCGGACCGCGGGCACGAGGCGGGTGGCGAGCTTGAGCGGGCCGGGCAGGTTCTTCACCGCCCGGGCGTCGGCGACGACTTCGAGCTCGTCGCCGGCACCGCCGACGGACGTGACGAAGCGGGGCAGGGTCCGGCCTCCCAGGAGGCCGAGCTCGTTCAGGGTCTCCGCAAGGGACATCTCGGTGCGCACGGCGCATACCGTACTGGACTGCGCGGCAGGCGTGGGCCGCGTCACTCCCCGGGCGAGGAATAGAACGATTCGATAACCTGTTGCCACGGTCGACGACACCCCGAGGAGAAGGAGATCCGTGGCCCCCGCCAGCGACGAACCAGCCGGGGAGCTCGACCGATGAGCGCCACCTTCTCCTCCCTGAAGTACACGAACTACCGCATCTGGTTCGCGGCAGCCCTCGTCGCCAACGTCGGCACGTGGATGCAGCGCATCGCCCAGGACTGGATCGTCCTCACCGACCTCAGCGACGACTCCGGCATCGCCGTGGGTCTCACCACCGCCCTCCAGTTCGTGCCCTTCCTCGTGCTGTCCCCCTGGGCGGGCGTGCTCGCCGACCGGCTGCCGCGCCGTCGTCTCCTCATGGCCACCCAGGGCGGGATGGGCGTGCTCGCCCTCGCCCTCGGAGTCCTCGTCCTGTCCGGGCGGGCGGAGCTGTGGCACGTCTACGTCTTCGCGCTCCTGCTCGGCGTCGTGTCCGCGCTGGACAACCCCGCGCGCCAGACCTTCGTCGCCGACATGGTGCCGGCCTCCAAGCTGCCCAACGCCGTCGGGCTGAACAGCGCGTCGTTCAACGCGGCGCGCCTCATCGGGCCCGGCGTCGCGGGCCTGCTCATCGCCGCCGTCGGCGCCGGCTGGGTGTTCATGATCAACGGCGTCACCTTCGGCGCGACGATCGCCGCGCTGGCCCTCATGCGGGTGCGCGAGCTGCGCCCGCAGCCGGCGGCGCCGCGCGCCAAGGGGCAGATCCGCGAGGGCGTGCGCTACGTGCGCGAGCGGTCCGACATCGTCGTGATCATGGTCGTGATGTTCGTCGTCTCGACGTTCGGCCTGAACTTCCAGCTCACGTCCGCGCTCATGGCGCGGGTCGAGTTCGGGCGCGGCGCGAGCGAGTACGGCATCCTCGGCTCGGTGCTGGCGATCGGCTCGCTCGCCGGGGCGCTGCTCGCCGCCCGCCGGGACCGCCCGCGGGTACGCCTCGTGATCGGGTCGGCGTTCGCCTTCGCGGCCTCGACGGCGGTGCTGGGCCTCATGCCGACCTACTCGTCGTTCGTGCTGGCGTGCATCCCGGTCGGGCTGGCGTCGCTCACGATGATGACGGCGGCCAACAGCGCGCTGCAGGTCTCGACCGACCCGGTGATGCGCGGCCGCGTCATGGCGCTCTACGTGATGATCTTCCAGGGCGCGACGCCGATCGGGTCGCCCATCGTCGGCTGGATCGGCGAGGCCTGGGGCCCGCGCTGGTCGATCCTCGTGGGCTCGATCGCCACGTTCCTCGTCGCCGCCGGCGCGACCGTCTGGGCGGTGCGGCGCTGGCACCTGCGGGTGCGCTACCGGGTGCTGTCCCGCCCCCACCTCGAGGTCGTCTACCTCGACCGCGAGGTGCTGGAGGGCGTCACCACGCGCGACGGCGTGCGGCGCGAGCTGAGCCGCGCCGACGCCGAACGGGTGCCGACGACGGCCTGACGGCGTCGGGCCCGACGGAGAGAGCCGGACGCCGTCAGGCCGGGCTCAGTGCCGGTGCGCGGCGGGCTCCCGCCGCGACGCGCGACGCGCCTGCGGGGTGATCCCGTCCCGGCGTCGGCGCATCCGCGCCTCGAACTCCTGCTGGTCGCGCATCTCCTCCTCGTTCGGCCACATCAGGACGACGAAGATGAGCGCGACGGTGAGCGCCGCGATCCCGAGGATGAGCGGGCCGAGCAGGTCGATGGCGGTGGTGCCGCTCGTGGGCACCCCCGGCGACCCGGTGATGGTCAGCGCGGCCATGCCGGTGTAGTGCATGCCGCTGACGGCGACGCCCATGATGAGGGCCGCGCCCAGCGTCGCGGCGCGTCCGCGCACGTTCACGCTGAGCCAGAGGGCCGCCGTCGCCGCGACGATCGCGATGAGGACGGACAAGCCCACCACGGGCAGCGAGAACTCCATGTGGCCGGTCATGCGCATGGCGGCGATGCCCATGTAGTGCATCGCGGCGACGCCGAGCCCGGCGACGATGCCGCCGGAGACCAGCCACAGCGGACGGTCGCCCGCGAAGCCGACGAGGAACAGCCCGAGCGCGACGACGACCACGGCCACGAGGGCGCTGAGGATCGTCTGCGGCACGTCATAGTTGATGGGCATGTCGGTGACCGTGAAGCCGAGCATGGCGATGAAGTGCATCACCCACACCCCGGTGCCGCCGATGGCGACGGAGGCCACCAGCAGCCAGGCCGCGCGGGTCTTCGTGTCGGTCGCCGCGCGGGCACGCGACGTGGCCGACAGGCCGGTGGCGGCCCCGAGGCACGACGCCACGTACGCGAGCAGCGGGGTGATCAGCCCGTAGGTGAAATGGTGCATCTCCGGCATGCGGGGCCTCCCGGCAACTTCGCCCGTCTGTGACGAGGCGGCACGTTATCAGCCCGTGACCTAGCGGGTGAAAAGTGCCCGCTGATCTGGGACGACACGAGGCGTTTCCGGGAGGGTCCGTCGCCGGACGGGTCAGCCGAGGTGCGCCACCACGTGGTCGACGCACGCGGTGAGGGCCCGCACGTCGTCGGGCTCGACGGCCGGGAAGACGCCCACGCGCAGCTGGTTGCGGCCGAGCTTGCGGTACGGGAAGACGTCGACGACGCCGTTCTCGCGCAGGACGCGGACGACGGCGTCGGCGTCGATCGCGTCGTCCAGGTCGATCGTCGCCACGACGGTGGACCGTTCGGCGGGGTCGGCGACGAACGGCGTCGCCCAGTCGCGCGCGTCCGCCCAGTCGTAGAGCACGCCGGCGGACTCCGCGGTGCGCGCGCTCGACCAGGCGAGGCCGCCCTGCTCCAGGAGCCACTCGACCTGGTCGGCGAGCAGCACCAGCGTGCTGACGGCCGGCGTGTTCAGCGTCTGGTCGAGGCGGGAGTTGGCCAGCGCCGTCGTGAGGGACAGGAACTCCGGCACCCAGCGGCCGGTGGCGGTCCCGGCAGTCGCCTCGACGCGCTCCGCCCGCTCCACCGCGGCGGGGGAGCAGACGGCGAGCCACAGGCCGCCGTCGGCCGCGAAGACCTTCTGCGGGCCGAAGTAGTAGACGTCGGTGTCCGCGACGTCGACGGGCAGCGCGCCCGCGCCCGACGTCGCGTCCACGAGCAGCAGCGCCCCGTCGCGGCGGGTCTCCGGCACCTGGCGCACCGGCGCCATGGCGCCCGTCGAGGTCTCGTTGTGCGGCGTCGCGTACACGTCGACGCCGTCGACCGGCGTGAGGTACGCCACGGTTCCGGGGTCGGCCGTCACGACGTCCGGGTCGGCGAGGAACGGCGCGCGCGTCGTCGCCGCGGCGAACTTCCCGCCGAACTCCCCGAACACGGCGTGCTGCGCGCGGCGCTCGACGAGGCACGCGGCGGCGATCTCCCAGAACGCCGACGAGCCGCCGTTCCCGAGGGCCACCTCGTACCCGTCGGGCAGGGCGAACAGCTGGCCGAGGCCCGCGCGCACCCGCCGGACCAGGTCCTTCACGGCGGGCTGCCGGTGCGACGTCCCCAGCACCGGGGACGCCGGGTCCCCCGCCGCGGCCAGCGCGGCGACCTGGGCGGGCCGCACCTTGGAGGGTCCGGAGCCGAACCGGCCGTCGACCGGCAGGAGCGACGCGGGGATGACCACGGTCGGGTGGCTCGAACGGCTCGGGTGGCTCGACGCAGCGGGCATGGTGTCTCCGGTTCCGGGGCGGGGGCGCGGTCGTCGGTGGGGCAGGGCAGGATGTCTCGCCGGGAGCGCGCACGACGGCGCCGCGCGACCCCGCCTGCGCCCACGCGTGCGAATAGACTAGGCCGCGCCGAACGACGGGAGTGGACGTGACCGACCTGATCGACACCACCGAGATGTACCTCAAGACGATCTACGAGCTCGGTGAGGAGGGCATCCCGCCGCTCCGCGCCCGCATCGCGGAGCGCCTGGGGCACTCCGGGCCGACGGTGTCGCAGACGGTGGCGCGCATGGAGCGCGACGGCCTCGTCGTCGTGACGGGCGACCGGCACCTGGAGCTCACCGAGGCCGGGCAGGCCAAGGCGACCCGCGTGATGCGCAAGCACCGCCTCGCCGAGCGGCTCCTCACCGACGTCATCAAGCTCGACTGGGAGCACGTGCACACCGAGGCGTGCCGCTGGGAGCACGTGATGAGCGACCTCGTCGAGAAGCGGCTCGTCACCCTGCTCGACCACCCGCACGCCGACCCGTACGGCAACCCGATCCCGGGGCTGTCGGAGCTGGGGGAGCAGTACCAGGACGTGCCGTTCCTCGAGGGCGTCCAGTCCCTGCCGGGCGTGCTGGAGGCGCGCCGGGCGAAGGGCCTGGCCGACGGCGACGGCGTCGAGCTGGTGCTCCAGCGGATCGCCGAGCCGCTCCAGGTGGACATCGAGCTCCTGGCCCGGCTGGCCGAGTCCGGCCTCGTGCCGGGCGCGGAGATCACCGCGCGGACCGTCGGCGACGACGTCGCGGTGGAGGTCGAGGGGTCCGGAATCGTGCTCGACCTGCCCGAGGAGCTGGCCAGGCACCTGTTCGTCGCGGGCCGCTGACCTGCGGACCGGCACCTGCGCCGGGCCGGCACGCCACATCGTGACCGCAGCGTGACATCGCCCGGGGTTGTCCGGTACGGTCGGGGCGCTCGCCGGAGTTCATCCTGCGGGCGCTCGACCGGACGCCGAATCCTGCCACCGGCCGAGCTCCACGGACATCCGCACGGCAGGAGCGGGGGACCCACTTCGGGCGTCGGTGACGACGTCCTCGGGGTGAAGCCGGACGGACCCGGTCACGGGAACGGACGGCCGGGTGTTTCTCCCACCCGAACCCGACAGCTGACCTCGCAGGCGACAGGAGAGGTAGACACGTGAGCGCACGCACGAACCACGGCCGGCACCGCGCCGCCCGTCGTCCGATCGCCCTCGCCCCGTCCGGCACCGCCGGCCGCCGTGTGGCCGTGGCCGCCGCCGCCGGTGGCCTCCTGGTCTCGACCTTCGCCAGCGCGGGTGCCGCGCAGGCCGCCCCGGTCGACACCGACGCCGCCAAGAAGCTCAGCACCGTCGACCTCGGCGCGCTGACCGACCAGGCCCGC
Organism: Isoptericola sp. NPDC019482; assembly: GCF_040632295.1. NCBI lineage: Bacteria > Bacillati > Actinomycetota > Actinomycetes > Micrococcales > Promicromonosporaceae > Isoptericola > Isoptericola sp. NPDC019482. Next base: position 11,945 of record NZ_JBEYBQ010000039.1, on the reverse strand, counting down.
CAGGCCCTCGAGGCCGCCCCGGTCGTCACCGTCGACGCCAAGGCCAAGGTCGACGTCGAGACGGTCACCAAGAAGATCGCGGCCAAGGCCGAGATCACGCCGGCGCCCGAGCCGGAGCCCGCGGTCGAGGAGGTCGTCGCCGACACGGCCGACGACGCGACGCGCTCCACGGAGTCGGCGTCCCGCTCCGAGGAGCGCGAGGCCGTCGCGGCCCCCGCGTCCGCGAACGGCTCCTCGATCGTCTCCATCGCGATGCGCTACGTGGGCGTCCCGTACGTCTCCGGCGGCAGCAGCCCGTCCGGCTTCGACTGCTCCGGCCTCACCCAGTACGTGTACGCGCAGGTGGGCATCAGCCTGCCGCGCACCTCGTCCGCGCAGCGCAACGCCGGCACCGTCGTCTCGGCCTCCGAGGCACAGCCGGGCGACCTCATCTGGACCCCGGGCCACGTCGCGATCTACGCCGGCGGCGGGATGCAGATCGACGCCCCGAAGCCGGGCGACGTCGTGAAGTACCGGTCGATCTGGCAGTCGAACCCCACCTTCATCCGCGTCGGCTGAGTCCGTCCGACACGTCACACCAGGCCCCGCCGTGCGCTCCGCACGGCGGGGCCTGGTCGTTCGTGGGTAACCGGTTCGACCTGGGCGAACGCGCCGTCGCGGGCGTCGTCCACAGGCGCTGTGATCGAAACGTGACATCGCCTCGCGCGTCCGCTACGGTGTCAACCACTCGGCGGGTGATCCGCCGGGTCTCGACCGGAACGCCGAGCCCTGCAGCCGGTCGGGGACCTTGACCGCACGCAGGGGCGGGGGACCCAATTTCGGGCGCCGAACCATGGCGTCCTTGGGGTGAAGTCGCACGGACCTGGTCCGTGAGGCCGGGTGTTTCTCCCACCCGAACCCGACAGCTGACCTCGTAGGCGACAGGAGAGGGAACACGTGAACGCACGTACCACGCGCGCCCGGCACCGTGCCGCGCGCCGTCCGCTCGGCGGGCTGGTCCAGAGCGTCGGCTCGTCGGTGACCGGTCGTCGGGCCGTCGTCGCCGCCGCTGCCGGCGGCCTGCTCGTCTCGACCTTCGCCAGCGCCAGTGCCGCGCAGGCGGCCCCGGTCGACGCCGAGTCGGCGAAGAAGCTCAGCACCGTCGACCTGGGCGCCCTGAGCGACCAGGCCCGCGAGGCCCTCGAGGCGGCTCCGGTCGTCACGGTCGAGGCCAAGGCGAAGGTCGACATCGAGACCATCAGCAAGAAGGCGATCGCCAAGTCGGAGATCACCCCGGCCCCCGAGCCCGAGCCGGAGCCGGAGCCCGTCGTCGAGGAGGAGAGCACCGAGCGCTCCACCGAGACCGCTTCGCGCTCCGCCGAGCGCACCGAGGCGCCGGCGGCCGAGACGTCGTCCAACTCGTCGCTCGGTCAGCAGGCCGTCTCGATCGCGATGCGCTACATCGGCACGCCCTACGTCGTCGGCGGCGCCAGCCCGTCCGGCTTCGACTGCTCCGGCCTCACGTCCTACGTCTACGGCCAGCTCGGCATCGACCTGCCCCGTACCTCGTCGGACCAGCGTTACGCGGGCACGCAGATCCCGTTCTCGGAGCTGCAGCCGGGTGACCTCATCTGGAGCCCGGGCCACATCGGCATCTACGCGGGCGACGGGATGGTCGTCGAGGCCTCCCGCCCGATCGGTTGGGAGACCGGCTACCACAAGATGTGGCAGTCGTCGTCGGAGGCCGTCGCGCTGCGGGTCTTCTGATCCCGGCGGCCGCCCGGCCGTGATCCACCGTCGCCGACCCCCGTGCTCCCGAGCCCGGGGGTCGACGCGTCTGGCGCCTGCTTTGCTGCGCCTTGCGCCATCCTTTCGCTAGGCTTGAACCAGACGCCCTCGAGGACGAGGGCGGGCTCCTCGCCAGCGGACAGGAGGCGCGAGATGACACGGCCTGAGGTCGTCCTGGTAGGTGTCGACGGGTCTGCAGCCAGCCTGCACGCCCTCGACTGGGCCGCCGCGTACGCGCGGCGTGTGGGGTGGGGGCTGCACGTCGTGTGTTCCTACTCGTTGCCGTCGTTCACGGCCGCGTCCCTCGACGGCGGGTACGCCGCGCTGGACGACACCGCGATCCAGGAGGGCGCCAAGGCGGTCCTCGCCGAGGCGGAGGAACGCGTCGCCGCCAGCGGCGTCCCGGTGACGGGGACCGTCGCGACAGGTGACGCCGCCGGCGTGCTGGTGGAGATGTCGCGGGAGCATGCGCTCGCCGTCGTGGGTACCCGCGGCAAGGGCGGGTTCACCGAGCGGCTGCTCGGCACCGTCTCGTCCGCGCTGCCCGCGCACGCGCACTGCCCGACGGTGGTCGTGCCGTACCGCGGCGGCGAGGGCGGCACGGGCGACGCGGAACGGCGGGACGGCGACGCCGTGCACGAGGTGCGCCGCATCGTCGTGGGGGTCGACGGGTCGCCGTCGGCCGAGGTCGCGCTGAAGCACGCCGTCGCGCAGGCGAAGGCCTGGCACGCCGAGCTCGTCGCCGTCGCCGGCGTGCCGCTCGGCGGCGGGGCGGGGATCCTGGCGTGGCTGCCGTCGCAGATCGATCACGAGACCGTCCTGGCCGACGTCAAGGCCGGCCTGGACGTCACCGTCGACCGCGCCCAGGCCGCGAACCCGGGCGTGACGATCAAGCGGCACGTGCTCGACGGCACCGGGGCCGAGCTGCTCACCGAGTTCTCCACCGGGGCGGACCTCATCGTCGTCGGCTCCCGCGGCCGCGGCGGCTTCCGTGGCCTGCTGCTCGGGTCCACCAGCCAGGCGGTGCTCCACCACTCCGCCTGCCCGGTGCTGGTCGTGACCCGCAAGTGCGACGAGGAGCTCGACCAGGACGGCACGGACTCCGCCTCCGCCGCCTGACGCTGTGAGCGCGAGTTCGGGGACTATTCGTGACCGAATAGTCCCCGAAATCGCGCTCACAACACCCAGGTTGCTGTCGGCCTGTGGAAAACGGTCGCAGCTGGACGCAGGAACGGCAGGCTCGCGGCATGCCACGACCTGCACCCATGATCGACACCCGGATTCCCGCGAATACTTTCGCCGTCTCCACCGCGCTTGCCGCCGGGGTCACCGCCGAACACCTCCGCACCTCGGCGTTCGAGGCACCGTTCCGGGGCGTCCGTGCCGCGAGCGGAACCGTCGAGTCCTTGTACGACCGATGCCGTGCGCTGAGCACGGTGCTGGACGACGGGGTCGTTTTCGGTGACGTGACCGCGTTGCGTCTGATGGAGGTCGAGGTGCCGTGGACGCGAGAGGACGACGACAGGCTGCACGTCGTCACGCTGCGGCCCCAGGACCGGCCCCGTCGACAGCGAGACGGCGTCATCGCGCACTGGTCGCGACAGCCGGTCCTCGGAACGACGACGGTGGGCGAGCTGGTCGTCACCTCACCCGAGCAGACGTTCGTCCACGTCGCCGTCCGGCTTCGCCCTCCGGACGACGTCGTCGTGCTCGGTGACGCGATGATGCGTCGTCAGTCGATGCTGACCACGCCGGCAAAGCTCGCCGACGCGGCTGAGCGCACGTACAAGGTCAAGGGGATCGTGCAGGTCCGAGAGCAGATCGAGCGGATGAGACCGGGGACGGACTCGTCGCCCGAGACCCGCGTGCGTCTCGCGATCGTCGACGCGAACCTTCCGAGTCCGCAGGTGAACCGGGTCGTGCGCGCGCCCGACGGCGAATACGTGAAGCGGGTGGACCTGGTGTACCCAGACCTCCAGATCGCCATCGAGTACGACGGAGACCAACACCGGACCGACCGTGCACAGTGGCGCGAGGACGTCAGGGCACGGCGCCGGCTCGAGGAACTCGGCTGGATCGTGATCGTCGTGGTCGGTGACGACCTCCGCGACCTACAGGCGTTGGTGTCCCGTGTTCGGGCGGCAGCGCGCGCGAGGTCCCGAGGCTTGTTGTGAGCGCGGTTTCGGGGGCTATTCGCCCACGAATAGTCCCCGAAATCGCGCTCACAACGGGAGGGCGGGTCAGTGGCGGGTGCGGTACAGGCGCATGGTGACGGGGCCGAGGACGCCGGTGAGGACGACGGCGGCGACGAGCACCCAGACGATCTCGCCGCCGTCCGGCTGCCCGGCCATCAGGCCGCGCACGGCGGTGACGAGGTGCGTCACGGGGTTGATCTCGACGAACCGTTGGAGCGCGGCGGGCATCGTCGACGGGTCGACGAAGATGTTCGACGCGAACGTCAGCGGCATCAGCACCATCATCGACACGCCCATGACGGCGTTGGGCGTGCGCAGCAGCAGGCCCAGGATGGTGAAGATCCAGCTCAGCGAGAAGGCGAACACCAGGAGCAGGAGCACGCCGAGCACCACGCCGACCACCCCGCCCTCGGGGCGGAACCCGAGGATCAGGCCCAGCCCGATCGTCATGACCGACGCGATGGTGTAGCGCACGGTGTCGCCGAGCAGGGCGCCGACGATGGGCGCCGGACGCCAGATCGGCAGCGAGCGGAACCGGTCGAAGACGCCCTTGGTGATGTCCGTGTTGAGCGTGTAGCCGGTGTACACGGTGACGATGACGATGGTCTGCACCAGGATGCCGGGGAGCAGGAACTGGATGTACGCGGACGTCGATCCCGCGAGCGCACCCCCGAACAGGTACGTGAACATGAGGGTGAAGATCACGGGGGACACGAGCACGTCGAACAGCTGCTCCGGGACGTGCTTGATCTTCAGCAGCGCCCGCCACCCGAACGTGAGGGTCATGGCGAGCGCCGACGGGCGAGCGGGCCGCTCGGTGAGCGCCACGGCCTCGCGCAGCGTGGTGGTGGTGATCTCGGCGGACGCGGTCATCGGGACACCTCCTGGGTCTCGGCGGGCTCGGCCTCGTCGTCGGCCGGCAGCGGCTTGCCCGTGATCGTCAGGAACACCTCGTCGAGGCTCGGCTGGCCGAGCGTGAACTCCGGGACGGCGATGCCGGCCTCGCCCAGCGCGGGGAGCAGCTGGGCCACGGCGTCCGCGCCGTCGTCGGGCACGCGGGCCGCGAGGGCGTACGGGTCGGTGGGCAGCGTGGGCTCGGTGCCCAGCACCTTCTCGACGACGCTCGCCGCGGCAGATCGCTGGCCGGCGTCGGCCAGGCGCAGCGACACCGCGCCCTGCCCCACGGAGCGCTTGAGCTCGGTGGAGGTGCCCTCGGCGATGACGGTGCCGTGGTCGATGACGGCGATACGGTCGGCGAGCTGGTCGGCCTCCTCGAGGTACTGGGTGGTGAGCAGCACGGTGGCGCCGTCGGCGACGAGCACGCGGACGATGTCCCACACCTGGTTGCGGCTGCGCGGGTCGAGCCCGGTGGTGGGCTCGTCCAGGAACAGCACGCGAGGGGCGAGCACGAGCGAGGCGGCGAGGTCGATGCGGCGCCGCATGCCGCCCGAGTACGTCTTGACCTGCCGGGGGCCGGCGTCCGACAGGCTGAACGCCTCGAGCAGCCCCTCGACGCGCCGCCGTGCCGCCGCCCCGGTGAACCCGTACAGGCGGGCCAGCATGAGCAGGCTCTCGGTGCCGGTCAGGTCCTCGTCGACGGACGCGTACTGGCCGGTGAGCCCGACGGCGGAGCGGACGGCGTCGGCCTCGGCCACGACGTCGTGCCCGAGCACGCGGGCGCTGCCCGCGTCGGGGCGCAGGAGCGTGGCGAGCATGCGCACGACGGTGGTCTTGCCGGCGCCGTTGGGCCCGAGCAGCCCGAAGACGCTGCCGGTCGGGATCTGCAGGTCGACGCCGTCCACGGCCTTGGTGACCTGCTTGCGGGTGGTGAAGTGCTTGACGAGCCCGCGGGCGTCGACGGCGAGGCCGTCGCGCGGAGGGTCGGTGTCTGACGCGGACATGTGATCTCCCGGATGTCGGTGATGTGCGTCACGCACCAGGCTAGGACGGTCCGCCGACGCCGAACTCATCGCGGGAGACGCCCGCCCGCAGCGGTCAGGGTTCGGGGAACGTCGGGGTGATCGGGTCGAGGCGCGGCGCGGGGGAGGGGCGCGGCTCGTCGAAGGTCTCGACCGCGACGGTCTCGGGCTCGAGCAGACGGGCGACGGCGTCGTCGAGGTTGGTGCGGATCGCGGCGACGAGGCCGTCGGCGTCGCGGGCCTCGAACCGCTCGACCAGCTCGACGTGCGACTCGGCGGCGTCCTTGCGGACGGCGTAGTCCTCGCTGAGCGTAAAGCTCGCGATCCGGACCTCGACGATGAGCGTGGTCATCCAGCGCAGCAGCCAGGGGTTGCCGCTGGCGGCGACGAGCGACCAGTGGACGTTGAGGTCGGCGTCGCCCACGCGGCGGGCGTCCTCGCTCCGTTCGGCCTCGACGAGGAGGTCGTGGGCGGCGCGGACGGCCGCGACCTGGGCGGGGGTGGCGCGCTCGACGGCGAGCGGCGCGGCCGACGTCTCGATCGTCGTCCGCGCCTCGTACAGCGCGCGCACCCGGTCGGCACCGATGCGGACCACGCTCAGACCGCGGCCGGGCACCGAGCGCAGCAGGCCCTCCTGCACGAGGCGCTGTGCGGCCTCGCGGAAGGGTCCGCGGCTGACGCCGAGCTGGCTCGACATCTCGACCTCGCGGATCGGTGATCCCACCGGCAGGGCGCCCGAGTAGACGGCGTTGCGCAGCTCGACGGCGATGAGGTCGACCGTCGAGGGCCGGGTCACCGGCGACAGGAACGGCGCGCTGCCGACGGGGGCCGGCGACGATGGGGTCATGTGCTCTCCTTCCGGGCGGTCGGGGGCCGTCCGACCGCCACATATCATCCCGCGTCGCGACCTCCGGCCAGATCGTGACCCTCTTGTGACCATGGCATGACCGCGGCTGAGGCCATCCCGTGGCGGTCGTTCTCCCCGACGGAACCGCGCTGACCTGCGACGACGTCGAACGGGTGCGTCGAAGCGGCGCGCCCTCGATGATTGTAGACAATCCGACATGTGGATACATAGATTGTCGTAGCGTCGGCATCACGGCTACGGTGTCGCACCGTCCAGACCAACGGCTCGGCGTGGACTCCCGCCGGGCGACGAAGGGAGACACCGTGTCGTCCACCAGGACCACGAAGCGCCGCCGGGCGTTCCTCGCAGCCGGTTCCGTGCTCACCATGACCGCGCTGGCCGCCTGCTCGAGCGTCGACGACGGCGGATCGGGGGACGGCGCAGGCTCGACGCTCCAGAAGATCCAGGACGCCGGTGCCGTCAACGTCGCCTTCAACGGCGAGAAGCCGTACAGCTACAAGGACGGCGACGAGCTCACCGGCGCGACGATCGCCCTCGACAAGGAGATCTTCGGCGCGCTCGGCGTCGACGAGGTCGAGGGCACCCAGACGGAGTGGAACTCGCTCATCCCGGGTCTCAACGCCGACCGCTACGACACCGTCTCGGCGGGCATGTCGATCCTCCCGGACCGCTGCAAGGCGGCGGAGTTCGCCGAGCCCACCATCATGTACACCACGGCATTCCTGGTGCCGGAGGGCAACCCCGACAACCTCACCGACTGGCAGTCGGTGGAGGACTCCGGCCTCACCATCGCCGTGACGAGCGGCGCGATCGAGGACGGCTACGCCAAGGACACGGGCGTCAAGACGATCACGGTGGGCGACTCGACCGACGGCCTCAACGCCGTCGTGACGGGCCGCGCGGACGCGTTCGCGCTGACGGGCATCTCGATCCGCGCCCTCGCGGACAGCACCGACGAGCCGGTGGAGGCCACGGACGCGTTCGTCGCCACGATCGACGGCGTGGCGCAGATCGGCGCCGGTGCCGAGGTCTTCCGCAAGGGCGACACCGAGCTGTTGGACGCCTACAACGAGGAGCTCACCAAGATCACGGGTGACAAGGAGAAGTGGCTCGAGATCATGGAGCCCTTCGGCTTCACCGAGGCGGAGTTCCCCCCGGAGGGGCTGACGGCCGAGATGCTCTGCGAGGGTGACCTCGCGGCTATCCAGGACGAGCTGGGGCTGGATTCCTGACCGCATGTCAGACGATCTCCAGGCACTGATCGACCGGCTCCCGACCCTCGGCGACGCGGTCCTCGTTACTCTCGAGATGACTCTCGGCGGCGCCGTCCTCGCGATGGTCGTCGCGCTGGTGCTCGGCTTCGGCGCGCGCACCCGCACCTTGTGGGTGCGCGGGCCGTCCCGCGTCGTCATCGAGTTCTTCCGCGGCACGTCGCTGGTGGTCCAGATCTTCTGGCTCTTCTTCGTCCTGCCGCAGCTCGGCTTCAAGATGGAGGCGCTGGCGGTCGCCATCGTGGCACTCGGGCTCAACTACGGCGCCTACGCCGCCGAGGTGGTGCGCGGCTCGATCGAGTCGGTCCCGACCAGCCAGTGGGAGGCCGCGACGGCCCTCAACCTCGGCTGGTTCCACAAGGTGCGCCGCGTGATCTTCCCGCAGGCGTGGGCGCTGATGATCCCGCAGCTCGCCAACCTGCTGATCCAGCTGCTCAAGGGCTCGGCGCTGGCGTTCTTCATCACCCTGCACGACCTGTTCTGGTGGATCGACGAGCTCCAGCGGGACACGCGCGACACGTTCTTCAGCTACGGGATCGGTCTCATCATCTACTTCGTGATCGCCTACGTCCTCACCTGGGGCATGAACTGGCTCGAGGAGCGTGCCAAGCGCCGGCTCGGTCGGGGGACGCGGCCGCGCCTGCGTGACGTCTTCGGCCTCAAGCCGGGCGTCCCGTCGGAGATCGCCCGCGTGAAGGGGGGTGTGGCATGAACTTCACCTGGGACTGGGAGATCGCCTGGGACGTGCTGCCCGACCTGCTGCGCGGCCTCGTCATCACCATCGAGGCGACGGTCGTGGGCATGGTCATCGCCGCGATCCTCGGGCTGCTCATCGCCCTGGCGATGCGTGCGCCGACCCGGTGGGTCCGCGGACCGCTGCGCCTGGTCGTGGACTTCATCCGGATGACGCCGCTGCTGGTGCAGCTCGTCTTCGCCTGGCTGCTGCTGGTCGACGTCCCGCCGCTCGTCATCGGGTTCGGCGTGCTCGGCGTGCACTACGCCACGTACATGTCCGAGGTGTACCGGGCGGGCATCGAGGCGGTGCCGCGCGGCCAGTGGGAGGCCGCCACCGCGCTGAACCTGCCCAAGGGGCGCACCTGGCGCGCCGTCGTCCTCCCGCAGGCGATCCGGAACACGCTGCCCGGTCTGGGCAACTACGCGGTCTCCATGTTCAAGGAGACGCCGTACCTCTTCGCCATCACGGTCGTGGAGATGTACCAGGCCGCCCAGCAGTACGGCGCCCTCACGTACTCGTACGTCGAGCCGATCACGATGGTGGGCCTGCTCTTCCTCATCGTGAGCTACCCGGCAGCGTTGCTCGTCCGCCGGATGGAGACGCGCCTTGCCTGACCCGACGACCTCCCCTGGGAGCCAGAACATGACCAACGCCTCGAACGGCACCCCCGCCATCGAGTTCAAGGACGTCGTCAAGCGCTTCGGCGACAACGTCGTGCTGGACAAGCTGAACTTCAGCGTCGCGAAGGGCGACCGCGTGACGCTAATCGGCCCGTCAGGATCGGGCAAGACGACGATCCTGCGCCTGCTGATGACCCTCGAGGAGGCGAACGGCGGGCTCATCCTCATCGACGGCGACCCCTACACGCACGAGTACAAGGGCGACAAGTGGGTCGACGTCCCGGAGAAGCGCCGCCGTGAGGTGCGCAAGCGCGTGGGGATGGTCTTCCAGCAGTTCAACCTGTTCCCCAACATGACCGTGCTGGAGAACATCATCGAGGCGCCGATCCACGTGCTCGGCAAGAGCAAGGCCGAGGCCGTCCAGCGGGCGGAGGAGCTGCTCGAGCAGGTCGGCATGACCGAGAAGCGGGACTTCAAGACCAACCAGCTCTCGGGCGGTCAGCAGCAGCGCGTCGCCATCGCGCGGGCCCTCGCCATGGACCCGGAGATCCTGCTGCTCGACGAGGTGACCTCGGCGCTCGACCCGGAGATCGTGGCCGACGTGCTCGGCGTGCTCCGCGAGATCGCCCGCACCACGGACATCACGATGCTGCTCGTGACCCACGAGATGCAGTTCGCCCGCGACGTCTCCAACCGCGTGCTGATGTTCGACCACGGGAAGATCATCGAGGAGGCCGACCCCGAGACGATGTTCACCAACCCCAAGCACGAGCGCACCCAGGAGTTCCTCAAGGCCGTGCTCGGGGGCTGACCCTCGGTCGACCCGGTCGAGGCGCTCGGTCCGGGGTGCCGAACAGGCGGTTGCTCTCGTTGTGACGCGTCACGTCGTGTCAGAACGAGAGCAACCGCCTGTTCGGCGTGTCGGGGTTCGGCCGAGGCGGGCTCAGGACGCCGGGGTCGGCGCCGGCGTGGCGGCGTCGTCCTGTGCGGCGCCGGACGTCGACCCGGTGCCCTGCTCGGTGTCGGAGGCTGAGCCGTCGGTGCCGGTCCCGGCGTCGCTGCCCGACGTCTCGGTCCCGTCGTCGGTGCCCTCCGTGCCCTCGGTCGGCTCGTCGGTCGGGGTGTCGGTCTCCGTGCCCTCGGTCGGCTCGTCGGTCGGGGTGTCGGTCTCCGTGCCCTCGGTCGGCTCGTCGGTCGGGGTGTCGGTCTCCGTGCCCTCGGTCGGGTCGT
>NZ_JBEYBQ010000039.1:0-1247 GCF_040632295.1 Isoptericola sp. NPDC019482 | reverse complement strand
GGGTCGTCGGTCGGGTCGTCGGTCGGCTGGTCCGTGGTGCCGGTCGTGGACTCCTCCGAGCCCTGGTCGCCGGTGCCCGGGTCCGTGTCGTCCCCGGGCACGTTGGCCGGGTCCTCGGCGGGGCTGGTCGGCGTGGGCACGGTGGTCGAGTCGTCGGAGTCGTTCGAGGTGCGGCTGATGCTCGTGCCGGAACCCTCCTGACCGCGGACCGCGTCGGACAGCGGCTTGCCGATGACGAGCTCGACGACCAGCACCACGCCCATGACGACGACGAACAGGGCCGCCGCCGACAGGGCCAGCACCTTCTTCGTGCCGTGCTTCTGCACGAAGCGCAGCCAGGCGTTGCGCGGCTCGTCCTCGTCGTCGCCTGCCGCGCCGTCGGCGTGCCCGTCACCGTCGTCGAGCCCGTCGCCGGCCTCGGCCTCGGCGTCCGAGACGCCGACCGGCCCGAGGGGGCGGGTCTCCCCGAGTGCCTGCGTCGAGTCGAGCGGCGCGGTGGCGTCGAGCGGCGCGGTCGCGTCGAGCGGCGCGGTCGCGTCGAGCGGCTGCGTCCCCGGGACGGTGCCGTCGGCCAGGGTGTCCACGGCGTCCGACGTGCTGACCACGGTGCCGCGCGCCGTCGTGGCCGTGCCGCCGACGCGCATCGCGGCGGTGCGCGAGCGCCCGGTGCCGGGGGTGCGCGCCACCACCTTGGTGACGACCGGCTTGAGCTGCTCGTGCGTCTTCTCGATCGAGCGCGTGTAGAGGAAGTTGCCGATGACCGTGATGACGCTCGCGAGGCCCGCGCCGATGATCGTCCCGGCGACGCCGAAGAAGGACATCAGCACGGTGGCGCTGACCGCGGCGAGGGCGCTGGCCACCACCTGGGTGAGCGAGAGCCGGGTCTTGGCGGGGGCGTCCTTCGCGTCGTCGTGCGAGCCGTCGACGGGGTCGCCCGGGGCGGGGCTGCGGGGGGAGGAGGTCACGAAGCGTCGGGTCCAGGTCGGGGTCGTCGGTCCGACGCCCGCCGCACCCGCCGGCACGAGGGCCGCGCGCCGCGTGCACCGGCGTCTGCCGCGGGCGTCCCCAGCAGCCTAGGCCGGGCGTGTGCAGGTCGCAGCGGGCCGTCGTGACCCGCCCCGAGAGGAAGCGCGAAGATCCTGTGATCCCGCAGGCCCGGACCTGTTGTGAGCGCGATTCCGGGGACTATTCGGTCGAGCGCGGCGGACGCGTACTGGCCGTCGACGAACGTCACGCGGACGGGACGG
>NZ_JBEYBQ010000038.1:0-40219 GCF_040632295.1 Isoptericola sp. NPDC019482 | reverse complement strand
GTCGAACAGCTCGACAGCTCCCACGGAAGCGGCGTCCTGGCCTGGACCTCACCCCGCGGCCGCACCTACCTCACCACCCCCGGCACCGCCGACCACACCCTCGACCGCCTCGACGAATGGGCCACCACGGCCGCACACCTCACCCACCAGTCCCCGCCCGCGCCCGATGCGGCGGGACCCGCGGCACCGGTCGAACCCGCCGCCCACGACCACGGTGACGACGGCGTTCCACCGTTCTGACGGGGGAACCTCGGCGACGTGGCCCTCAGCTCTTTCGACCGCGTTGGAGCAGACTGGCGATCTGGGCGGCCCTTTCGGCCGGCGTCGCGAAGGGCTGGTCCCACATCACTCCGGGGGCGGCCCCAGTGGCTTCCTCCGTTCGCGGGCGAACCGGGAGCCGGACCTGAGGACGGACGACGGTGAGACGGGCGCCGGCCACGACTGGATCAGGTACTCCTCGTGCGCCTCGGTCGCTACGCCGTCGCGCTCGTGGTCGCGGTTCCGGGCATGGACCCTGAGCCGAAGGGCCCCATCCGATGGACGGTTGGGCGTGAGACGAGGCTCAGGTGGCGGATCCGTGGGGCCGCACACGAACGCCCCCTCAGGGCCGACCATCACGCTGAGCTCGGCGACGTCTTCCCACACCGGGTCGGGGGGCTCGACAGGCTCGCGCTCCAGAACCTCCAGCTCGACACCGACCGGGCCCATGTTCACGCCCGTGAGGATCCTGGGCCAACCCTCAGGAACCGCGGCCGCGACGAGGTTGCCGGCCAGGTCGGTTGCCGCTCAGCCCGCGCCGGGCGGGCCGTCCAGCACGGTCGGCGCGTACTCGAGCAGCGTCAGCCGACCGTCGAGGGTGCGGCTGTCGAGGAGCTCGAGCCGGACGTCGGGCCAGCCGTCGTACAGCCGGTCGTGGCCGGTGGCGCCGTTGACGACCGGGAAGACGACGACGCGGACGCGGTCGACGAGCCCCGCCGTCAGCAAGGAGCGGCCCAGGCTCGGGCTGCCGATGGTCCGCAGCGCGACGTCGTCCCGCTTCATCGCGCGCACGGCCTCGACGGCGTCACCGGAGACGAGTGTGGTGTTCGCCCACTCCAGCGGCTCGGTGAGGGTGCGGGAGAACACGACCTTGGGGCGGGCGGTGACCTCGGCCATCTCCTCCTCGCCGGTCTCGGCGAACCCCGCGAACAGCCGGTAGGTCGTGGCACCCAGGAGCGTCGTGAACTCCTGCCGCCCGTCCTCCTCGAGGAAGGCGAAGTAGTCGGGCCCGCCCATCCCCCACAGGCCGGGCCACCCGTCGGCGGACCCGAACCCGTCGAGCGAGGTGATGTAGTCGATCATCAGGTCGGCCATCGTCGGGCCCTCCTCGGCCGCTGGGCACTCCTGGTCGCCACCAGTATCGGCGCGACGGCGCGCCGTCGCGCGTGCGGACGACGACGGTCAGCTGCCGTCAGTCGGGCAGCACCTCGTCGTCGCGGTGCGCGCCGTAGAGCTCCGACTGGCGGCGCATGAGCTCCCGCATCGGCACGTCGCGCCCCACGCCGTAGACGGTCCCGGGGAAGTCGAGCTCCCGCTGGACCGCCCAGATGTCGTCGTGCCGGTCGGGCGGCAGGATCTGCGCCGGGTCGCCCACGGCGATCCAGCCGATCGGCACGAGGGCCCCGGGCTCCAGGACGGTGTTCACCTGCACGACGCCGTGGATGCGCACCTCGGCGCCCGCGCCGATCCGGCTGCCGGGAAACAGGGCCGCACCGGTCGCGACGAACACCTCGTCCTCGACGGTGCTGCCGTTGACGTGGGCGTGCGGGCCCACGAGGACGGCGGCGCCGATCCGCGCGTCATGGCCGGCCCGCCCGCGCACGAGCGCGTGCTCCATGACCACGCTGTCCTCGCCCACGACGACGGCGCCGTCCTCGGCGCTCAGGACGGCGCCGTGCAGCACGCGTGCGCCGGCCGCGACGGTGACGTTCCCGACCAGGACGGCGGTGGGCGCGACCCACGCCGACGGGTGGACGGACGGGGAGGCTCCCCGGTGGCGCACGAGCACGGCCTGCTCCCCTCGATCGCGACCGACCCGATAGCGGCCGACGCCTCCGGACGATAGCTCAGCCCACGAACACGCCCGCGAAGAACTCGGCGAGCTCGTCGGTGGCGTCGAGCGGCAGCACGTGCGCCACGTACTGGTCGGGGCGCACGACGACGACCACGCCGTCGCGGGAGAGCCCTCGCTCGGCGAAGATGTCGCCCCCGGTCCACACGGTGGGACCGGCGGCGTACACCTTCTCCCAGTCGGTGAGCCCCAGCGGGCCGGTCCGCGGGCGGAACACGTCGGGCACGTCCGCGAGGTCCACGTCCTGGAACCCTTGCTGGTAGACGACCTTGACGTCGAAGACCGCGTCGACGTCGGCCCCGGCGGGCGTGAACCGGGCCACGGGAGACTCCGGCGAGGCGAGCCACGCCGCCCAGGCGTCCAGCGCGGATCCCTCGCCCGGCGCGGCGTCGTCGGCGAAGGCGTAGACGCGCCAGCGCCCGTCGGCCTTGGCGTGGTGCCCCAGGTGCACGGCGTTGCCGTCGCACACCCGCGTCACCTCGGCGGACTTGAACCGCTTGCCGATCGGGAACCCGGCGGCGAGCTCCTGGTGGGCGCCGGTCCCCACGATCGACGACGGCCCGTACCGCGTCATGAACCCCGACGGGAACTCCGACGTCGCGAGGTAGTAGTGGGCCAGCTCCTGCGGGTCGGAGATCTCCTCGGGCTTGCGGGCCATGAGGCTGGACCACTCGCGGTCGAAGTCGATGAGCTGCTGCGCCACGGGCTGCCGCTCGGCGGAGTACGTGGCCAGGAGCGACTCGGGGCTGAGGCCGGTGAGCACGGACCCGAGCTTCCAGCCCAGGTTGAACCCGTCCTGCATGGACACGTTCATCCCCTGGCCGGCCTTGGCGCTGTGGGTGTGGCAGGCGTCGCCGGTGAGGAAGACGCGCGGGGTGCGGTGCTCCTCTCCGTCGGGCACGTCGTCGAACTTGTCGGTCACCCGGTGGCCGACCTCGTACACGCTGTGCCAGGCGACGTCCTTCACGTCGAGGGAGTAGGGGGTGAGGATCTCGTTGGCCCGGCGGACGATCTCCTCGATCGGCGTGCTGCGCACCCGGTGGTGGTCGTCCGCGGCGACCTCGCCGAGGTCGACGTACACGCGGCACAGGTACCCGCCCTCGCGCGGGATGAGCAGGATGTTCCCTGCCTCGGAGTTGATCGCGCACTTGGTGCGCCAGTCGGGGAAGTCGGTGTTGACGAGCACGTCCATCACGCCCCACGCGTGCGCCGCGAACTCGCCGACGTGCTTGCGCCCGATCGCCTCGCGCACCGCGCTGCGGGCGCCGTCGCACCCGGCGACGTACCTGGCCCGGACGGCCCGCTCCTCCCCCGAGCGCTCGCCGCCCACGTGCCGGACGCGCACCTCGACGGGGTGCTCGCCCGCGTCGGGACCCTCGTGCACGGTGAGGCCGAGGAACTCGACGCCGTAGTCGGGCACGATGCGGGCGGGACCCAGCGCGGCGGCCTCGGCGAAGTAGTCGAGCACGCGGGCCTGGTTGACGATGAGGTGCGGGTACTCACTGATCTTGAGGCCGTAGTCCTCGGTGCGCGCGGTGCGCACGATGTGCTTCGGGTTCTCGGGGTCGGGGCCCCAGAAGTTCATCCAGCCGATGTTGTAGGCCTCGGCGATGATCCGCTCCGCGAAGCCGAACGCGTCGAACGTCTCGACGCTGCGCGGCTGGATGCCGTCGGCCTGGCCGAGCACCAGGCGGCCCTCGCGCCTCTCGATGAGGCGGGTCGTGACGCCGGGGTACCGCGACAGCTGCGCGGCGAGCAGCATGCCCGCCGGCCCCGACCCGACGACGAGGACGTCGACCTCGTCGGGCAGCTCGGCGGGGCGGTCCACGCCGGTGCCGGCAGCCGGCAGCACCCGCGGGTCCCCGGAGACGTAGCCGTGGTGGTGGAACTGCACGAGCGCTCCTCATCGTCGTTGATGCGAGGTTGTTCTATATTGGAACACGCCGTTCTACTATTGAATGCAGCGTAACCCACCGGAAGGACGCCGATGCCCGACGCCGGCCCGCCCCCGTCGCAGACCCTCAGCCGCGGCATCCGCATCCTGGAGGTGCTCGCCGACGCCCGCGCGCCCCTGACCATCGACGACGTCGCGGGTCTGCTCGGCGTGCACCGCTCCAGCGCGTACCGGCTGCTGCGCACGCTGGAGCACCACGGGCTCGTCGTGCGCGACGCGAACGGCGGCGTCACCCTCGGCGCCCGGATGGCCGCGCTCGCCGCGGGCGTCGCCCACGACCTGCAGGCCGAGGCGCTGCCCGAGCTCACCGCCGTCGCGAACGAGCTGGGGATGACCTGCTTCCTCGCCGTCCTCGACCACGACGAGTGCGTGACCCTCGTCAGCGTCGAGCCGCGGCACGCCGTCGCCCCGGTGGCGCAGCGCCCGGGCACCCGGCACCCGGTCACCGTGGGCGCGCCCGGCAAGGCGATCCTCACGCTCCTCCCCCACGCGCAGTGGCCCGCGGACGCGCCGGAGCCGCTGCGCGCCACCGTCGCCGAGGCCGCGCAGCGAGGCTTCGCCACCAGCCACGACGAGGTCATCCCCAGCCTCGAGTCGGTCGCCGTGCCGCTGGCGCTGCGCGGACGCGGGCCCGCCGCCATCGCCGTCGTGCACGTCGCCAGCCCGGCCGACCACGAGCAGATCGCCGCGCGCCTCACCGCGTCGGCGAGCGCCGTGCGGGAGGCCCTCGGCGGCTGAGGGGCCGGACACTGTCGCCTGGCAGAACCGACGACCGCCATGCATGGTGGCTCAGGGCGACCATGCACCACCGGAGCCCGCCGTCCCGTCGAGGAGCGAGGTGTCCATGAGTGCTCGTCCCCCTGCCCCCGTTCGGGTCGCCCGGCCCCGCCGGCTGCTCGCGGCGGCCGGAGTCTGCGCCGCCCTGCTCGCCCCGCTCGCGGCCGTGCCCGCGGTCGCGGCCCCGCAGGCACCGGAACGCTCGGGCGCGGCCGCGCGGCCCGCCGAGGGGCCGCTGGCCCTGGGGATCGGTCGCCAGAAGAGCTCGTCGACGACACTCAAGGCCTACCTGAGCTGGGCCCGCGCGTACGGGTTCCGGGTCTCCGAGCACCCGTCGTACGGCGGGGTGACCCGCGGCGCGCACTCGAAGAACTCCTGGCACTACGACGGCCTGGCGGCTGACCTCAACTACGGCCCGGCGGGAGCGCCGTCCTCGGAGCGCACCCGGGCACGGACCGCGATCAAGGTGGCGGACTCGATGGGCCTGGGCGTGATCTACGCGCGGGACGGGACGGTCGGCTCGGCCGCCGGCCACCGCAACCATGTGCACGTCGACGTCGGCACGACGTCCAACTACGGCCGCGGCACCGTGCTCGCGCCCGCGGGCTCGCGCACCACCCAGCGACTCCAGCAGGTGGCGCACTTCCCCCTCGCCCAGCGGGACAACCTGTGGGGACCGAACACCGACCAGCGACTGCAGGCGATCCGCGCCGCCTCCCGCATGCACGGCACGAAGTTCCCCTACGGCGTCAAGACGGCGCAGCGCGCGGTGGGCGTCACCGCCGACGGCAAGTGGGGGCCTAAGTCGCGCGCCGCGCACGACAAGGCCGTCGCCGCGCTGCAGCGGGTGGTCGGCGTCTCCGCCACCGGCACCTGGGGCTCGGCCACCGAGCGCACCTACCTGAGCGTGCGCAAGAAGTTGCGGTGACCGAGGCGCCCGACCGGACGGTCCGATCCGCGACGCGCCCCGCCGGACACCAGCGCCCGGGGGCGTAGCCAACGCCGCGAAATCGTATATCATCCGAGATACGACATGACAGCCTCGACCTGACAGTGCTTCTCGAACCGACAGTGGGGTGCCCGTGGTCACCGACGACCAGCCCAGACCCGGCAAGATCATCGCCGTCCACCTGAACTACCCGTCCCGCGCGGCCCAGCGGGGCCGGACGCCGAGCCAGCCGTCCTACTTCCTCAAGCCCGCCTCGTCGCTCGCCGGGACGGGGGGCACGATCGAGCGACCGCTCGGCACGGAGCTCCTCGCGTTCGAGGGCGAGGTCGCGATCCGCATCGGCACCGCCGCGCGGTGGGTCTCCCCCTCCGACGGCTGGTCGCACGTCGACGCCGTCACCGCGGCGAACGACTTCGGCCTCTACGACCTGCGCGCCGCCGACAAGGGCTCCAACCTGCGCAACAAGGGCGGCGACGGCTACACGCCGCTCGGCCCGCGCTGGATCCCCGCGTCCGACGTCGACCCCGCCGGCCTGCGCGTGCGCACCTGGGTGGACGGCGAGCTCGTCCAGGACGACTCGACCGGCACCCTCCTGTTCGACCTCGGCCGCCTCGTCGCGGACCTGTCCCAGCACCTCACGCTGGAGCCGGGCGACGTGATCCTCACCGGCACCCCGGCGGGCTCGTCGGTCGTCGGGCCGGGGCAGGTCGTCGAGGTCGAGGTGGACGCCCCCGGCGCGCCCGGCGCCCGCGCCTCGGAACCACGGTCCAGCGGCCGCCTCGTCACGACCGTCACCGCCGGCACGCACGCGTTCGGGGACTTCGGCTCGAAGCCGGCCGTCGACGCCGTGCAGCGCGCGGAGGCATGGGGCACGCCCGCGCCGGAACCCGAGCCCGCGTTCGCCCTCACCGACGCGATGCGCGAGCGGTTCGCGGGCGTCGCCGTCGCGACGCTGTCCGCGGCGCTGCGCAAGCGCGGCTACACCGACGTCTTCGTCGAGGGCGTGCACGGCAACCACCCCGGCGACCGGTTCGTCGGCACTGCCCGCACGCTGCGGCTGATCCCCTTCCGCCCCGACCTGTTCGCCTCGCACGGCGGCGGCTTCAACGCGCAGAAGCGCGCGTTCGACGCCGTCGAGCCGGGCGAGGTGATCGTCGTCGAGGCCCGCGGCGAGCGCGGCACCGGCACCGTGGGCGACGTCCTCGCGCTGCGCGCCCACGTGCGCGGCGCCGCCGCGATCGTCACCGACGGCGGGGTGCGCGACGCCGACGCGGTCGCCGAGATCGGCATCCCCGTCTTCTCGCAGGGCCCGCACCCGTCCGTCCTCGGGCGCAAGCACGTGCCGTGGGAGACCGACGTGACCGTCGCGTGCGGCGGCGCCGCGATCCAGCCCGGCGACGTCGTCGTGGGCGACGGCGACGGCGTCCTCGTCATCCCGCCGGCGCTCGTCGAGGAGGTGCTCGCCGAGGCCGAGGCCCAGGAGGCCGCTGACGCGTGGGTCGCGCAGCAGGTCGCCGCCGGCGCCCCCGTCGACGGGCTGTTCCCCATGAACGCCGAGTGGCGCGCCCGCTACGAGCGCGAGACCGCCGGGGGTGCCTCGTGAGCGTCACGACGGGCGCCCCGGCGGGCGGCACGGTGAGCAAGTCCCAGCGCGCCTACGCCTACCTGCGCGAGCGGATCGAGGACGGGCGCTTCGTGCCCGGCTACCGGCTCGTGCTGGCGCAGCTCGCCGGCGAGCTCGACATGTCCGTCGTCCCGGTGCGCGAGGCCATCCGCCGCCTCGAGGCGGAGGGCCTGGTGACGTTCGAGCGCAACGTCGGCGCCCAGGTCGCCCTCCTCAAGGAGACCGAGTACCAGCACACGATGGAGACGCTGGCGCTGGTCGAGGGCTTCGCCACCGCGCTGTCCGCGCCGCACCTGTCCGCCGCGCAGCTCGACGCCGCGCGCGCCGTCAACGAGCGGATGCACGGGTGCCTCGCCGACTTCGATCCGCACCGGTTCACGGAGCTCAACCTGGAGTTCCACGCCGTGCTCTTCGAGCCGTGCCCCAACCCGCACGTGCTCGACCTCGTGCGCCGCGGCTGGCGGCGCATGACCGTCCTGCGCGACTCGTCGTTCTCGTTCGTGCCCGGCCGCGCGCGCGAGTCCGTCGCCGAGCACGACCGGATCCTCGACCTCGTCGCCGCTCTGCAGGCCGGCACGGCGACCGCCACCGACGTCGAGCTCGCGGCCCGGCGCCACCGCACCGCCACCCTCGACGCCGTGCTCGCCTTCCAGGAGCAGCACCGCTCGCACACGCAGGAGAAGTGATGACCGAGCAGAACACGTCCCAGACGCACCGCCCCGCCGACCTGCCCACCGCGATCCGGCACTACATCGACGGCCGCTTCGTCGACTCGGCCGACGGCGCCACCTTCGACGTGCTGGACCCGGTGTCGAACGAGACCTACCTCCGGGCCGCCGCGGGCAAGAAGGCCGACGTCGACGCCGCCGTCGCCGCCGCGCGCCGCGCGTTCACCGAGGGGCCCTGGCCGACGATGCTGCCCCGCGAGCGCTCGCGGGTGCTGCACAAGATCGCCGACCTCGTGGAGTCGCGCGACGCCCGCCTCGCCGAGCTGGAGTCCTTCGACTCCGGCCTCCCGATCACGCAGGCCCTCGGCCAGGCCCGCCGGGCGGCCGAGAACTTCCGCTTCTTCGCGGACCTGGTCGTGGCGCAGGCCGACGACACCTACAAGGTGCCCGGCCGCCAGATCAACTACGTCAACCGCAAGCCGATCGGCGTAGCCGGGCTCATCACGCCGTGGAACACGCCGTTCATGCTCGAGTCGTGGAAGCTCGCGCCCGCGCTCGCCACCGGCAACACCGTGGTGCTCAAGCCGGCCGAGTTCACGCCGCTGTCGGCGTCCCTGTGGGCGGGCATCTTCGAGGAGGCCGGGCTGCCCCAGGGCGTGTTCAACCTGGTCAACGGGCTGGGCGAGGAGGCCGGCGACGCGCTGGTCAAGCACCCCGACGTGCCGCTCATCTCCTTCACCGGCGAGAGCAGCACGGGCCAGCTGATCTTCGGCAACGCGGCCCCGTACCTCAAGGGCCTGTCGATGGAGCTCGGCGGCAAGTCCCCCGCCGTCGTCTTCGCCGACGCCGACCTCGACGCCGCGATCGACGCGACGATCTTCGGCGTCTTCTCCCTCAACGGCGAGCGCTGCACCGCCGGCAGCCGCATCCTCGTGGAGCGCGCCGTCTACGACGAGTTCGTCGAGCGGTACGCCGCCCAGGCGAAGCGCGTGCGCGTCGGCTACCCGCACGAGAAGGACACCGAGGTCGGCGCCCTCGTGCACCCGGAGCACTTCGAGAAGGTCATGAGCTACGTCGAGCTCGGCAGGAGCGAGGGCCGCCTCGTGGCCGGCGGCGGCCGCCCCGAGGGCTTCGAGACCGGCAACTTCGTCGCCCCCACCGTCTTCGCGGACGTGCAGCCCGACGCCCGGATCTTCCAGGAGGAGATCTTCGGCCCCGTCGTCGCGATCACGCCCTTCGACACCGAGGCCGAGGCGCTCGAGCTCGCCAACGGCGTGACGTACGGCCTCGCGGCGTACATCTGGACCAACGACCTCAAGCGGGCCCACAACTTCTCCCAGGCCGTCGAGGCCGGGATGGTCTGGCTGAACTCGAACAACGTGCGCGACCTGCGCACCCCGTTCGGCGGCGTCAAGGCGTCCGGCCTGGGCCACGAGGGCGGGTACCGCTCCATCGACTTCTACACCGACCAGCAGGCCGTGCACATCACGCTCGGCAAGGTGCACAACCCGACCTTCGGCAAGAACTGAACGGCAAGGACGCCTGACATGACCCACAAGAACGACCGCACCCTCACCTCCTCGGGCTTCTACGTCTCCCAGGAGGCGCCGATCCACTCGGACAACCCCGTCGCCACGCCGACGAGCCCCGCACCCGACATCCTGCGCTGCGCGTACATGGAGCTCGTGGTCACCGACCTCGCCGCGTCGCGCGAGTTCTACGTCGACGTGCTGGGCCTGTACGTCACGGAGGAGGACGAGCAGAGCATCTACCTGCGCTCCACCGAGGAGTTCATCCACCACAACCTGGTGCTGCGCCAGGGCGAGGTCGCCGCCGTCGCCGCGTTCTCCTACCGCGTGCGCACGCCGGAGGACCTCGACAAGGCCGTCGGGTTCTACACCGAGCTCGGCTGCGAGGTGCGCCGCGAGCCGGGCGGCTTCACGAAGGGCATCGGGGAGTCGGTGCGCGTCGTCGACCCGCTCGGCTTCCCGTACGAGTTCTTCCACCAGACCGAGCACGTCGAGCGGCTGTCGTGGCGCTACGACCTGCACGCCCCCGGCGAGCTGGTGCGCCTGGACCACTTCAACCAGGTGACCCCGGACGTGCCCCGGGCCGTGAAGTTCATGCAGGACCTGGGCTTCCGCGTCACCGAGGACATCCAGGACGACGACGGCACGGTCTACGCCGCGTGGATGCGCCGCAAGCCCACCGTGCACGACACCGCCATGACCGGCGGCGACGGGCCGCGCATGCACCACGTGGCGTTCGCGACGCACGAGAAGCACAACGTCCTCGCCATCTGCGACAAGCTCGGCGCGCTGCGCCGATCCGACGCCATCGAGCGCGGGCCGGGCCGGCACGGCGTCTCGAACGCGTTCTACCTGTACCTGCGCGACCCCGACGGGCACCGCGTCGAGATCTACACGCAGGACTACTACACAGGCGACCCGGACAACCCGGTCGTCACGTGGGACGTGCACGACAACCAGCGCCGCGACTGGTGGGGCAACCCCGTCGTGCCGAGCTGGTACACCGAGGCGTCCCTCGTGCTGGACCTCGACGGCGTCCCGCAGCCCGTCGTCGCCCGCACCGACGACTCCGAGATGGAGGTGACCGTCGGCGCCGACGGGTTCTCCTACACCCGCAAGGGCGACACGGAGCAGGGGTTCAAGCTCGGGGCCACGCTGTGACGGGGGCTGCGACCGGGGCCGACGGCGAGCGCACCCTCGACGACGACGCCGTCGTCGCCATCGCGGACGAGCTCGCGGAGGCGGACCGCACCCGCACCCCCGTGCCGCTGCTCACCGCGCGGCACGAGGGCATGACGGTGGCCGACGCGTACGCCGTGCAGCGCACCTGGCGCGAGCGGGGCGAGGCGCGCGGGCGGCGCGTCGTCGGGCACAAGATCGGCCTGACGTCCAAGGCCATGCAGGCGGCGACCGGCATCACCGAGCCCGACTACGGCGTCATCTTCGACGACATGGTGCTCGAGTCCGGCAGCGTCGTGGAGCACGCCGCGTACTCCAACGTGCGCGTCGAGGTGGAGCTCGCGTTCGTGCTCGCGTCGCCGCTCGAGGGCCCCGGGATCACGGTGACCGACGTGCTGCGCGCCACCGACCGCGTCGTGCCGGCGCTGGAGATCCTCGACGCCCGCGTCGAGATGCCGGGCCGCACCATCGTCGACACCATCAGCGACAACGCCGCCATGGGTGCCATGGTGGTGGGCGGGCGGCCCGTGCGGGTCGACGACGTCGACCTGCGCTGGGTGTCCGCCCTGCTGTACCGCAACGAGACCATCGAGGAGACGGGCGTCGCCGCGGGCGTGCTGGGGCACCCGGCCGCCGGCGTCGCCTGGCTCGCCAACAAGCTGGCGGCGCACGGCGACTCGCTCGCCGCCGGCGAGACCGTCCTGGCCGGGTCGTTCACCCGCCCCACGTGGGTGCACCCCGGCGACACCGTGCACGCCGACTACGGACCTTTGGGGGCCGTCACATGCCGCTTCGTCTGACCACCGACCGCTCGCTGGCCGCCGTGCTGGCCGACGCCGCCGCGGACGGCCGCGCCGCCGTCGGCGCCTGGTCCTCGATGGGCAGCCCCGTCGCCGCGGAGCTCCTCGCCGGCAGCGGGCTGGACGTCGTGCTCGTCGACGGCGAGCACGGGCCGAACGACCTCACCACGGTGCTCGCGCAGCTCCAGGCCACCGCCGCGTACCCGGTCGCGACGCTCGTGCGCGTGCCGTCCGGCGACCCGGTGGGCCTCAAGCGGGTGCTCGACCTGGGCGCCACCAACGTGCTGGTCCCGATGGTCGACTCCGCCGCCGAGGCGGAGGCCGCGGTGCGCGCCGTCCGGTACCCGCCCGCCGGCGTGCGCGGCGTCGGCAGCGCGCTCGCCCGCTCGTCGCGCTGGTCACGCGTGCCCGGCTACCTCGGCGGGGCGGACGACGGCATCACGCTCGTCGTCCAGCTCGAGACGCGCGCGGCGATCGACGACGCCGCGGCCATCGCCGGCACGGACGGCGTCGACGCCGTCCTGATCGGCCCCGCGGACCTCGCCGCGTCGCTCGGACACCTCGGCCAGCAGGACCACCCCGAGGTCGTGGACGCCGTGCTCGGCGCGATCGCCGCGTGCCGCGCGGCCGGAACGCCCGCCGGCGTCAACGCCTTCGACCCGGCCATGGCCGACCGCTACCTCGACGCCGGGGCGGCGTACGTCGTCGTCGGCGCCGACGTCACCCTCATCGCGCGCGGCTCCGAGCAGCTCGCCGCGCGCGTCGCCTCCCGCACGCACCCGAAGGACGGTGGAACCCGATGACGACGACCACTCCCACGACGACGAGCCCTCGCGAGCGCGCGGCGACGCTGCTGCCCTCGACCCCGACCGGGCTGCTGATCGGCGGCGCCTGGCGCGACGCGTCCGACGGCGGCACGTTCGCCGTCGAGAACCCCGCCACCGGGGAGACGCTGACGCAGGTGGCCTCCGCGACCGGGGACGACGCCCGCGCCGCGATGGACGCCGCCGCGGCCGCGCAGGCGTCGTGGGGCGCGACCCCCGCCCGCGAGCGGGCCGAGATCCTGCGGCGCGGGTTCGCCCTCGTGCAGGAGCGTCGCGAGGACCTCGCGCTGCTCATGACGCTCGAGATGGGCAAGCCGCTCGCGGAGGCCCGCGGCGAGGTCACGTACGGCGGTGAGTTCCTGCGCTGGTTCGCCGAGCAGGCCACCCACGACGACAGCCGGTACGCGCGTACCCCCGAGAGCTCGCTGCGGATGCTGGTGCAGCGCCGGCCCGTGGGCCCGTGCCTCCTCATCACGCCGTGGAACTTCCCGCTCGCGATGGCGACCCGCAAGGTGGCGCCCGCCGTCGCCGCCGGCTGCACCATGGTGCTCAAGCCCGCGCGGCTCACGCCCCTCACGTCGCTGCTGTTCGCGCAGCTCATGGTCGAGGCCGGCCTGCCCGACGGCGTGCTCAACGTGGTCCCGTCGGCCTCGGCATCGGCGGTGAGCGAGCCGATCATGGCCGACCCGCGGCTGCGCAAGGTGTCGTTCACCGGCTCCACGCCCGTGGGGCAGGCGCTGCTGCGGTCCGCCACGGAGAACGTGCTGCGCACCTCGATGGAACTGGGTGGCAACGCCCCGCTCGTCGTCTTCGAGGACGCCGACCTGGACGCCGCCGTCGACGGCGCCATGGCCGCGAAGCTGCGCAACGGAGGCGAGGCCTGCACCGCCGCCAACCGGTTCTACGTGCACGAGTCCGTGGCCGACGAGTTCGTCTCCCGCCTCGCCGAGCGCTTCCGCGCCGTCGTCGTCGGGAACGGGCTGGACGAGGGCACCACGCTGGGCCCGCTCGTCGAGGCCAAGGCGGTCGACTCCGTCGAATCCCTGGTGGACGACGCCGTCGCGCGCGGCGCGCAGGTCGTCGTCGGCGGAGTGCGCCCCGACGGGCCGGGCCACTTCTATCCCGCGACGCTGCTGCGCGACGTCCCCGCGGACGCCCGCTGCATGACTGAGGAGATCTTCGGCCCCGTGGCCCCGGTCGCCACGTTCCGTACCGAGGACGAGGCCGCGGAGCTCGCGAACTCCACGGAGTACGGGCTGGCGTCGTACGTCTTCACGTCCGACGTACGACGCGGGCTCGCGTTCGCCGAGCGCCTCGAGTTCGGGCTGCTGGGCCTCAACGCCGGCGTCATCTCCAACGCGGCGGCGCCGTTCGGCGGGATGAAGCAGTCCGGCAGCGGCCGTGAGGGCGGCTTCGAGGGCATCGCCGAGTACCAGGAGGTCCAGTACGTCGGTATGCCGCTGTGAGGTGTCCGTAGACTCGCCCGCGGCA
This sequence comes from Isoptericola sp. NPDC019482, assembly GCF_040632295.1. Lineage (NCBI taxonomy): Bacteria > Bacillati > Actinomycetota > Actinomycetes > Micrococcales > Promicromonosporaceae > Isoptericola > Isoptericola sp. NPDC019482. Next base: position 26,314 of record NZ_JBEYBQ010000038.1, on the reverse strand, counting down.
ACCGACGCGGACGACAGGGCAGGGGACAGATGGCGCGCGGACACCGCACCGACCGGGCGGCGACCCGGAAGGCGGAGGGCACCCTCACCGCGACGCTGCTGATCGGGATCGGGGTCCCGTGGGCGATCGCCGGGGCACTGTTCTGGGTGGGCCAGCTCCTGTGGGTCGACCCGCCCGCGGCCTTCGTCTGGGTGCTGGTCGCGATGCTGGCGGCGCCGCTGCTCACCGTCGTCGTGGTGATCACCGTCGCGGCCGTCCTCGGCGGGCGGTCGCTGTCGCGGCACGGGTGGGTGCTCGGCCTCGTGTTCAGCCTGTGGTTCTTCGTGGGCCTCGCGCTCGTGCTCGGCGGCGTGCTGTCCTGGCTCGTCTACGCGGCCGGCTGGGTGGTGGTCGTCGGCCTGTTCTGGCTGCTCGGCTGGCGGACCGGCACGCCGATGTGGGTGGGCGGCACGCGCGCCGTCCCGGTCCTCGCGCGCGTGCAGCGGCCGGCGAGGGACGGCGAGGAAGACGCCACCGCGGCCGGCCCCACCGCCGGCTGGCTGCCGGCCGCCCGTCGCCTCGCGGACGCAGCCGTGACGGGCGCCGACGTCGAGCGGCTCCGGCGCGAGCTCGACGCGGACGGCGCGGTGCGCGGGCTGCCGGCCGCCCGCCTCGCCGCCGCGGGCGCCGTGCCGTACCTGGTGTGGCGCCGGCTCACCCGCCGCCTGCAGCAGGAGCACGGCGACGACTTCCCTCGCGGGGCGGCGCACTACCTCACGCCCCTGTACCTGAGCGGCGGACGCTCGGCGTCCGGGGTCGCCGAGGCGCAGCGCCTGTGCCGCCTGTCGCACCGCGCGATGGAGCGCACCGAGCTCCCCCGGGACGGCGTGCCCAGCACACAGCACGGCGAGCGGGACGCGTACGTCGCCGGCCTCGTGCGGCGCGGGCGGCCCGACCCCGGACGGCTGGTCGACGGGTGCCTCGCGGAGGCCGTCGCGCTGCTCGACCAGCGCGACGTGGTGCTCGAGGTCGCGCGCGAGACCCGTGCGGGGGCGGGCCGATGAGCGCGCCCGTCGTCTACCCGCCCGTCGTCGCGAGCGACGGCACGACGCTCGGGATCGTCGTCCTCGTGCTGCTCGCCGCGGGGCTGGTGGTGCTCGGCAGCGTGGGCCTCTGGCTGCCCGCGCTGCGCGCCGCGGCGGCCGGGAGCAGGGCGGCGGCTCCCGCGGATGACACGCTGCGCGCCCGGATGCGTCGCGTCGCCCGGCGCGACCGGTACGGGCTCGGCGAGAACGGCCGCCTCTGGCTCGCGGTCTCGTGGATCGCCGCCGGGGTCATCGCGCTCGTCCTGGTCATCGTGTGGGTGCCCAAGGTGCTGCTCCAGCTCGAGTCGAGCGTCGGGGTGTCCGCCTATGAGCAGGGCGACTACGAGCGCGCCGTCCAGATCTTCGAGAACCACGAGGACCGGGACCCGGCCGGGTGGCGGGCGTACTACGACGAGGGCACCGCGTTCCTCGCCCGCGCGATGGCCGAGGGGGACCCTGCGTCAGCCGACTTCGTCACCTGGTACGCGGAGGACGCCGAGTCGAAGCTCGACCGGGCCTTCTGGTCGCTCGACGACGGCGACGTGGACCCGACCGCCGTCGAACGCTGCCAGGTCACCGCGAACGCCCGCACCGCCAAGCTGCTGCTCGCCGACGCGGCCGAGGCCGAGCTCGCCCGGGACCCCGAGGCGTTCTTCGTCAGCTCCCCCGACGAGCTGCGCGCCGAGGCGGACGACCTCGACGCCGGCCCCTGCTGAGACCGGCGTCGAGGAGCCCCGCCTCAGCCGACGGCCACCTGCTCGCGCTCCCGCTCACGCGGCTCCCAGCACTCGATGCCGCGGACGCCGGGGAGCCGGTCGCGCGTGAACTGCGGGTCGAGCCCCTGCTTGCGCTGGGCGGTGAAGTCCCGCATGAGGCGGAACGCGATCGTGCTGAGCGGCGCGATCGCCGCCAGGTTGACCAGCGCCATCACCGCCATCGTGGTGTCCGCGAGCGTCCACACGAGCTGCACCGAGCCGATCGACCCCAGGAAGCCGATGGCCAGGAACACCACCCGGAACGCGGTCATCGCGCCGCGGCGCCTGGTGAGGAACGCGACGTTCGCCTCGCCGTAGTAGTAGTTGCCCAGCACGGACGTGAAGGCGAGCAGCAGCAGGATCACCGTCAGCAGGTGCAGCGACCAGTCGCCGAGGCTGGACTGCAGCGCCTCCTGCGTCATCGTCGGGCCGGCGTTCTCGCCGTACGTCGGGTTCGACACCAGCACGATGAACGCGGTGATCGAGCAGACGAACAGGGTGTCGACGTAGACGCCCAGGGTCTGCACCAGGCCCTGCTTCACGGGGTGGCTCACCGTCGCGGTCGCGGCGGCGTTCGGCGCCGAGCCGAGCCCGCCCTCGTTGGAGAACATGCCGCGGCGCACGCCCTGCGAGATCGCGGTGCCGACACCCGCGGCGGCGAACTCCTGGAACCCGAGGGCGCTGCCGACGATGCTCCCGACGACGTCGGGCAGCTTCTCGATGTTGAGCGCGACCACCAGCACGCCGAGGCCGAGGTAGAGCACCACCATCAGCGGCACGAGCAGCTGCGCCGTGTTCGCGATGCGGTGCAGGCCGCCGAACACGATCGCGGCCACGACCGCCGTGAGCAGCACCCCGACGACGGGCGCCAGCCAGCCCGGCGTCTCGCCGAGGATCTGCTCGGCCGACGTGCCGACCGCGCCGGAGATCGTGTTCGCCTGCACGGAGTTGAAGACGAAGCTGAACGTCACGATGATCACGACCGAGAACAGCAGGCCCATCCACCGCTTCCCGAGGCCGCGCTCCATGTAGTACGCGGGCCCGCCGCGGAAGTCCTTGCCGTCCCTGACCTTGTAGAGCTGGGCGAGCGTCGACTCGACGAAGCTGGCCGCGCCGACGACGAGGCCCATCACCCACATCCAGAACACCGCACCCGGGCCGCCGAGGGCGATGGCGGTGGCCACGCCCACGATGTTGCCCGTCCCGATCCGCGCCGCGGCCGAGATCGCGAACGCCTGGAACGACGAGACCGGCTTCTGGCCCGGAGCAGGCGCGGACTTCCCGACGACGGAGCGGAACATGTCCGGCAGCAGCCGGATCTGCACCGCCCCCGACCGGACGGTGAAGTACAGGCACAGCGCCGCGAGCACCGGGACCACGAGGTAGAGCCATAGCCCGTCGTTGAACGAGGCGAGGGCGGCGTTGAAGCTTTCCATGATCGAACTGGCCTTTCGGTCGCGTCCGGTCCCGACTTCGGTGTGGAACCGGTCGGTTACCCTAGCGAACTATCCAGTGTCGGTCATGCGCCGTCCACGAACGCCCCGGGGACGGCCCAGCCTCAGCCCCAGACGAGCCCCCGCGCGGGGTCCTCCAGCACCTTCGCGACGTCGGCCAGGTAGCGGGCGGCGAGCTCGCCGTCGACCAGCCGGTGGTCGACGGACAGCGCGAGCTGCGTGACCCAGCGCGCCTTGATCTTCCCCTTGTGCACCCACGGCTGCTTGCGGATGGCGCCGAACGCGAGGATGCCCGCCTCGCCGGGGTTGAGGATCGGCGTGCCCGTGTCCGTGCCGAAGATGCCCACGTTGGTGATGGTGATCGAGCCGTCCGCCATGTCCGCGGGCTGCGTGCGGCCCGCGCGCGCCGTGGACGTGAGGGTCGCGATCGCCTTCGCCAGGCCGAGCAGGTCGAGCGTGTGCGCGTCCTTGATGTTCGGCACGACGAGCCCGCGCGGCGTCGCCGCCGCGATCCCCAGGTTCACGTAGTGCTTGTAGACGATCTCCTGCGCGGCCTCGTCCCAGCTCGCGTTGATCTGCGGGTGCCGGTTGACGGCCAGCAGCATCGCCTTGGCGGCCACGAGCAGCGGCGTGACGCGCACGTCCGCGAAGTCGCGGTCCTCCTTAAGAGTGGAGACCAGGCGCATCGTCTTCGTGACGTCGATCGTCTGGAAGACCGTGACGTGCGGGGCCGTGAACGCGCTGGCCACCATCGCCTCGGCCGTGCGCTTGCGCACCGACTTCACCGGCACGCGCGTCTGGCGGCCGTCCTGGCTGACCGTGCCGGACGCGAGCCACGGCCGGTCGTCGTCGGGGTACGTGGCGAGGGACTTCGGGGCGGCGCCCTCGTGGTGCGCGACGACGTCCTCCCGCGTGACGATCCCGCCCGGGCCCGTGGGGTGCACGGACGCGAGGTCGACGCCGAGGTCCTTCGCCAGCTTGCGCACCGGCGGCTTGGCGAGCACGCGGGTGCCCTGCACGCCGGGCGCCGCCGGCACGCTCGCCATCGGCTTCTCGATCGCCGGGCCCGAGGGCGTCGGCGCCGGAGCGGGGTCCGCAGCAGGTGCGGGAGTCGGAGCAGGCGCGGGAACAGGTGCCTGTGCCGGTGCGGGGGCCGGAGCCTCGGCCGCCGCGGCCGGCGTCGCGGCACGACGCCGGCGCCGCCCAGAGGTGCCGGCGTCGCCCGTGCCGTAGCCGACCAGCACGGAGCCGGAGCCCTCGCCGGACGCGTCATCGGAGGCCTCGCCGGAGCCCTCGCCCGAGCCTGCGGGAGCGTCGCCGCCGGTGCTGATCTCGATGATCGCCGTGCCGACGTCGACGGTGGTGCCCTCCTCGGCGAGGAGCGCCGTGACGGTGCCCGCCCACGGCGACGGCAGCTCGACGAGCGACTTGGCGCTCTCGATCTCCACGATCACCTGGTTGACGGCGACGGTGTCGCCGACGGCGACGCGCCACTCGACGATCTCGGCCTCGGTGAGGCCCTCGCCCACGTCGGGCAGGGGGAAACGCTGGGTGCTCATCGGTCTCCTCGGCTCCGCTCTCAGTGGGCCAGCACGCGGTCGACGGCGTCGACGACGCGGTCGACGCTCGGCAGGTACTCGTGCTCCAGCTTGGCGACGGGGTACGGCGCGTGGAAGCCGCCGACCCGCAGCACGGGGGCCTCGAGCGAGTAGAAGCACTCCTCGCTGACGCGGGCCGCGACCTCGGCGCCGGAGCCGAGGAACGTCGGCGCCTCGTGCACGACGACGCAGCGCCCGGTCCGCTGCACCGACTCCACGACCGCGGTGACGTCGAGCGGCGAGATGGCCCGCAGGTCGACCACCTCGGCGCTGGTGCCCTCGGCGGCCAGCGTGTCGGCGGCCTTGAGCGCCGTCGCGACCGTGGGGCCGTAGGCGACGAGCGTGACGTCGGTGCCCTTCCGGGCGACGCGGGCCCGGTTGAGCACGTCGGCGCCGCCGGCCGCGGCCACCGTCGGATAGGGGCTGGTCGTGACCTCGCCCTTGGTCCAGTAGCGACCCTTGGGCTCGAAGAACAGCACCGGGTCGGGCGAGGCGACCGCCGCGCGGATCATGTCGTAGGCGTCCTGCGGGGTGGACGGCGACACGACCCGGAGGCCGGGCGTGTGCGCGAACAGCGCCTCCGGGCTCTCCGAGTGGTGCTCCACCGCGCCGATGCCGCCGCCGTAGGGGATGCGGATGACGACGGGCACCTGCAGGCGGCCGCGCGACCGGTAGTGCATCTTCGCGAGCTGCGTCGTGATCTGGTCGTACGCCGGGAAGACGAAGCCGTCGAACTGGATCTCGCACACCGGCCGGTAGCCGCGCAGCGCCATGCCGATCGCGGTGCCGACGATGCCGGACTCCGCGAGCGGGGTGTCGACCACGCGGTCCTCGCCGAAGTCCTTCTGCAGGCCGTCGGTGACGCGGAAGACGCCGCCGTTGCGGCCGACGTCCTCGCCCATGACGAGCACCTTCGGGTCGGACTCGAGCGCCGAGCGGAGGCCCTCGGTGATGGCCCGGGCGAAGGTGAGGGTCTGCGGGGTTGCTGAGGTCATCGGGCCGCCCCCGTCGTCTCGTTCGTCTCGTTCTCGTACTGCTCGAACCACGCCCGCTCGGCCGTGACCTGCGCGTGCTCGGTGGCGTAGACGTGCTCGAACATCGCGCTGGTGGGCGGCGCGCCCAGCTCGCGCACCTCGGTGCGCAGCCGCTCGCCCAGGGCGTCGGCCTCGCGCTCGATGCCGGCCGCCCAGCCGTCGTCCCAGCCGCCCTCGGCGTGCAGCAGCGCGGCGAGGCGGTCGATCGGGTCGCGGCGCGCCCAGTGGTCCTCCTCGGCGCGGGCCCGGTAGCGGCTCGGGTCGTCAGAGGTGGTGTGCGCCCCCATCCGGTACGTGTAGGCCTCGACGAAGGTGGGGCCGCCGCCGGTGCGGGCGCGCTCCAGCGCCTCGGCGGTCACGGCGTAGCAGGCGAGGACGTCGTTGCCGTCGACCCGGACGCTGGGGATGCCGAAGCCCTCGCCGCGCTGGTAGAGCGGGGCGCGCGACTGGCGCGACGTCGGCTCGGAGATGGCCCACTGGTTGTTCTGCAGGAAGAAGACGACGGGCGCGTTGTTCACGGCCGCGAAGACGAGCGCCTCGCTGACGTCGCCCTGGCTGGTGGCGCCGTCGCCGAAGTACGTGACGACGGCCGCGTCCCGGCCGGCGTCGCCGGTGCCGACCGCACCGTCGCGCTGCACGCCCATCGCGTAGCCGGTCGCGTGCAGCACGTGGGAGCCGATGACGAGCGTGTACAGGTGCACGTTGTGCTCGTTCGGGTCCCAGCCGCCGTGGTCCTCGCCGCGGTACAGGCGGAGGCGGTCGACCGGGTCGACGCCGCGCGCCTGGAGCACGCCGTGCTCGCGGTAGGAGGGGAACACGTAGTCCTGCGGCGACAGCGCGTACGCCGATCCGACCTGGGCGGCCTCCTGGCCACGGCCCTGCGCGTACAGCGCGAGCTCGCCCTGCCGCTGCAGGGCCGTGGCCTCGTCGTCGAACCGTCGCGTCAGCACCATGTCGCGGTACAGGGCGCGCAGGTCCTCGGAGGTGAGGTGGTCGACACGCGAGCGGTAGGTCGCGTTGTCGGGTTCGACGACACGCTCGCCGGTGGGCGAGACGAGCTGGACCAGGGGGTCGACGTCAGCGGGCGCGACGTCGGCGGGCATGTCGACAGGCATCTTGTCGGGCTCGCCGGTGGTTTTCTGCGGCACGCGGTCTCCTTCGCTGACGGCCCCCGGACGGGGCTGGGCTGCTCCGGCACGGAGGAGGTCCCGGCCCACCGAGTCGGTGACCGCCGGAACCTACGCCTTCGTAGCCTACGCCAGCGTAGGTTGCCGTCCAGGGGGCGCACCCCCGGACCTGGCTACCAATGTCCCCCCGGTCGTTTTGGAGGAATCCTCCAATCGGGAGCGCGGTCGACGATGCCCGCGCTGGTCAGCGCGGGTAGCCCTGCCCCGCCCGGAGCGCGTCCCGCTCACGCAGCACGGGCCAGCGCGCGAACGCGAAGACGAGGAACATCACCACGTTGAGGATCGGCACGATGCCGACGAGGACCCACCAGCCCGAGTAGCCGGCCTTCTGGATGATCCGGATGTACGCGATCAGGAAGACCACGGCCACCGCGAGGTAGACGATGATCGCGGCCGTTCCGAACAACCATCCGTAGTCGTCGGCCAGCTGGTCGTAGTCCACGTTCTCCATGGCGGCGAGTCTTCCGCCGCCCGGCGGCGGCGCAACCGGAGGCGTGTCGGTGGCGCGCGGGACGATCGGTGCACACCTCCCGGTGGTCACCTGGACGAAGGGACACCCCATGAACGCGCAGTCGACGCCGACGCCGGTCAACCCGCCCTCGCTGCACCAGAACCCCGCGTTCGCGTGGGGCATGATCCTGCCCGCCGGCCGCACGCTCTACGTGGGCGGGCAGAACGGCACGGGCCCCGACGGCGCGCTCGTCGAGGGCGGTCTGGGCCCGCAGACCGAGGCCGCGCTGCGCAACGTCACCGCGGTGCTGAACGAGGCCGGCACCGACGTGGAGCACGTCGCGAAGCTGACGATCTACCTCGACCCCGCCGTCGACCCGAACGAGGCCTACGCCGCCTCCGGACGGGTCTGGCGCGCGCGCACCGCCGTCACCGTCCTCGCCGTCGCGCCCGCCCGTCCCGGCGCGCTCGTCGAGGTCGAGGCCGTTGCGACCGTCCCCGAGGGCTGACATCGGCCGACCGGCCGCCTGAGATCGGTCGTCCGCTACGGGATCGGTCCGATGGATGACCGATCGTGCGCCGGATGACCGGTCTCGCGGCGCCGGATGGCAGGCTCGGGGCGTGACTGCCACGACCGGCTGCGCCGACGCCGCCGACACCACTGCTCAGGCCCCCTCCTCCGCCGTCGACGCCCTCGTCCACCTGCGGGCGGACGGCGTCAGCGTGCTGGTCGACGCCCGCGGCGGCGAGCTGCCCGCCGTCGTGCACTGGGGCGACGACCTCGGCCCGCTGACCGCCGACGACGCGGCCGACGTCGTCGAGGCCTCGGCCGCGCCGCTAACGAACAGCGGCCCCGACGAGCCGGTGCGGCTCACGCTCGTGCCGGAGCCGCGCACGGGCTGGCTCGGGCGGCCAGGGATCGTGGGCGAGCGCGACGGCGACGCCTGGTCGCCGCGCTTCACCACGACCGTCGCGACGCTCTGCGGCGGCACCCTGCCCACCGGCCTCACGGAGGCCGGCGCGGGCGCGCTCCGCGTCGAGGCCTCCGACCCGGTCGCGGCGCTGACGCTCGTGCTCGACGTCGAGCTCACCGTCGACGGCGTCCTGCGCACCCGCGCCGCGCTCCGCAACGACGGCGACCCCTACCGCCTGCACGAGCTCGCCGTCGTCCTGCCCGTACCGCCCCGAGCCCGCGAGGTCCTGGACCTGACGGGCCGGTGGGGCAAGGAGCGGGTGCCGCAGCGGCACGACCTCACGGTGGGCACGCACCTGCGCGAGGGCCGCCGCGGCCGCACGGGCTTCGACGCCGCCACAGTGCTGACCGCGGGCGTCCCGGGCTTCGGCTTCGGTCACGGCGAGGTGTGGGGCGTGCACGTGGGCTGGTCGGGCAACCACCGGCACTGGGCCGAGCGCCTGCCCAGCGGCGAGCACGTGCTGGGCGGCGGCGAGCTGCTGCTGCCCGGCGAGGTGACGCTCGCCGCGGGCGAGGAGTACGAGACGCCGTGGGTGTACGGCGTGCACGGCCACGGCCTGGACGCGCAGGCCGCGCGCCTGCACCGGATGCTCCGCCGCCGCAAGGCGCACCCGCGCAGCCCGCGGCCCGTGACGCTCAACGTGTGGGAGGCCGTCTACTTCGACCACGACCTCGAGAGGCTCACCGCGCTGGCCGACGCCGCGGCGGAGCTCGGCGTCGAGCGGTACGTGCTCGACGACGGCTGGTTCCGCGGGCGCCGGGACGACACGCGCGGCCTGGGCGACTGGGAGGTCGACGAGGACGTCTGGCCGGACGGGCTGGACCCGATCGCCGACCACGTGCACGGCCTCGGCATGCAGTTCGGGCTGTGGTTCGAGCCCGAGATGGTCAACCTCGACTCCGACCTGGCGCGCGCCCACCCCGACTGGGTGATGAGTGCCGGCGGGCGGGTCCCGGTGCCGAGCCGGCACCAGCACGTGCTCGACCTGTCGAACCCGGACGCCGCCGCCTCCGTGCTGGAGCGGATGAGCGCCATCATCGGCCGGTACGGCGTCGACTACGTGAAGTGGGACCACAACCGCGACCTCGTCGACCCCGGCTCCCGCCGGGACGGGCGCCCCGTGGTGCACGCCCAGACGCTCGCCGCCTACGGGATCATGGCCGAGCTGCGACGCCGGCATCCCGGCCTGGAGATCGAGTCGTGCTCGTCGGGCGGCGGCCGCGTGGACCTGGGCGTCGCCGAGCACACGCAGCGCGTCTGGGTGTCGGACTGCACCGACCCGGTGGACCGCCAGCAGATGCAGCCGTGGACGGCGCAGCTGCTGCCGCTGGAGTACCTGGGCTCGCACGTGGCCGCGGACGTCAGCCACCAGACGCGGCGGTCGTCCTCCCTCGCCTTCCGCGCGGCGACCGCGCTCTTCGGCCACTTCGGGATCGAGTGGGACCTCACGCGGGCGACCCCCGAGCAGCTCGCCGACCTGTCCGGCTGGGTCGAGCTCTACAAGGCGGAGCGCGGCCTGCTGCACACCGGCACGCTCGTGCGGCAGGACCCCGCAGCCCCCGACGCCCCCCTGGTGTGGGGCGTCGTCGCGGCCGACCGGTCCCGCGCCCTGTTCCAGCTCGCGACGCTCGCCCGGCCGGCGTCCGCGCCGCCCGGGCGCTTCACCCTGCGCGGGCTCGACCCCGAGCGCCGCTACCGCGTCACCCCGCTGCCGCTGAGCCGCGAGGCCTACGACGGCTGGTCGGTCCCGACGTGGCTCGCCCGGAGGGACGGCGTCGTGCTGACCGGGCGCGCGCTCGCCGTCGCCGGGCTGCAGGCACCCGAGGCCGCGCCCGGGACGTCGCTCGTGCTGCGCCTGCACGCCGTCGACTGAGACGCCACCGCGCCCCCACGCCGTTTCCGCCCCCCGCCCACGAGGCCGCCGAGTCGCCAGACGCCGACTCGGCGGCCTCTTCGCTGTTCACTGTCGTGTGCTGTTGTGTTACTTAATGTTCCAACACGCAGCAGGTTGTTATCGCACCGAGACCAGGAACGTTTGACCAGATCGGCCAGGATCGGCCAGAGTGTGTCGCGGACACCAGCTCATCACCCTCGTTGCCGAGGTTGACCCACAGGGACGTGGACATGACGAGTTCACAAACTCACACTCTTGAACACAGAAAGTCACAGACAACGCCACGACGGCTCAGCGACGGCCAGTTCGCCGTCCTGCTGCTCCTGCCGGGCGTCGCGCTGCTGGCCGGCGTCGTGCTCTACCCGCTGATCGCGGCACTGGTCACGGCGTTCTTCGAGCAGAGCCTCGTGCTGCCGGGCCGCACGTTCGTCGGGGTGCAGAACCTCGTGGACGTGCTGCAGGGCGACTTCCTGCGCCTGCTGCGCCAGACGCTCGTCTTCACGCTCGGCACCACGATCCTGCCGTTCGTGATCGGCTTCGCCCTCGCGCTGGCGCTGAACACGAGGATCCGCGGCGCCAAGGTGTTGCGCGGCCTCATGCTCATCCCCTGGCTCGTGCCCGGCGTCGTCGTGTCGTTCCTGTGGATGTGGATCTTCAACGCCAACTACGGCGTGATGAACGCGCTGCTGCAGTCGATCGGGCTGATCGACGACCCGCAGGCGTGGCTCGCCCAGCCCGGCACCGCGATGGGCGCCGTGATCCTGGCGAAGACCTGGCAGTCGTTCCCCTGGATGATGGTGATGCTCCTGGCCGGCCTGCAGACCGTGCCGGTCGAGCTGCACGAGGCCGCGGAGATGGACGGCGCGGGCACGGTCCGCCGCTTCTTCGCCATCACGCTGCCGCACCTCAAGGGCATCGTCGGGCTGGTGCTGCTGCTGGAGTTCATCTGGAACTTCCAGCACTTCGACATCATCTACGTCCTCACCGGCGGCGGCCCCGCAGGCGCCACCCAGACGTTCGCCACCGCCGTGTACGAGACGGCCTTCCAGGGCTACGACCTCGGCAAGGCCGGCGCGCTCGGCCTGCTGTGGATGGTGCTGCTCATGGCGCTCGTCGTCGTGTACGTCCGCTTCTCGGAGAAGGGAGAGGAGCGATGAGCGCGACGACGCAGCTCCCCGCCGCGCCCACCCCGCCCTCGGCGTCGTCCCCGGCCGACGACGCTCCCCGGCCGCCCCAGCGCCTCCGCCGCGGCGCGCTGCGGTCGGAGCGCCCCGGCGTGCGGTTCGCCGCCTGGGCCACCGTGGTCGTGTGCGGCGGCTTCGGCCTCCTGCCGGTGTACTGGCTGCTCGCCACGTCCCTCACGCCGCGCGACCAGGTGTTCGCGTACCCGCCGAAGTTCTTCCCGTCGGCGCCCACGTTGGACGCGTTCGCGGCGCTCGCCTCGAACGACCAGCTCTTCGGCTACCTGCGCAACAGCGTCATCGTCTCGGTGATCACCGCCGTGCTGTCGGTGCTGGTGTCCGCGTACATGGGGTACTCGTTCTCCAAGTTCCGCTACCGCGGCCGCCGCTCGCTGATGTACCTGGTGCTGGCGTCGCAGATGTTCCCGCAGGCCCTGCTGCTGGTGACGCTCTACACCGTGTTCAGCGCGTACGGCCTGCTCAACACGTACACCGCACTGGTGCTGAGCTTCACCACGTTCACGCTGCCGCTGTGCGTGTGGATGCTCAAGGGCTTCTTCGACACCATCCCGGACGAGCTCATCGAGGCCGCGCGCGTCGACGGCGCCTCCCGGCTGCGGATCATCCACTCGATCGTGCTGCCGCTGGCCGCGCCGGGTCTCATCGCCGCCGGGTTGTTCGCCTTCGTCCGCGGCTGGAACGACTTCGTCTTCGCGCTCACCCTCGCCGGCCCGGAGAAGCAGACCCTGCCGCCCGGCCTGGTCAACACCTTCATCGGCGAGGCCTCGACGGCGTGGCCGGAGCTCATGGCGGCGTCGCTCGTCGTCTCGCTCCCGGTCGCGATCGCCTTCATCGCCCTGCAGAAGTACCTGGTCGGCGGGCTCACCGCCGGCGCCGTCAAGGGCTGACGGCGCCCACCGTCCCGCCCCGCTCCACCGTCAACCACCCCGAACGACCCTCGATGCGGAGGATCCCCATGTCCCTCACCCTTCCCCAGAGCGCCCTGTCGCGACGTCGCGTGCTCCAGCTGCTCGGCATCGGCGCCGGCACCGCCGCCCTCGCCGCCTGCGCGCCGTCCGCGCCGTCGTCCACGGGCGCCGCTGCCTCGGCCGCCGCGACCGGCGGCGCGAAGACGGACTTCGCGTTCTCGTCCTGGTCGTTCACCGAGGAGGCCGCGGCCCCTGCCCTCGAGGCCATCGTCAAGGCCTACCAGGACCAGGCCGGCGTCACTGTGGACGACGTCTCGTTCCCCTACAACGAGTACATCAACCAGCTCACGCTGCAGGTGAAGGGCGGCCAGTTCACCGGCGCCGCGCACGTCGACGTCGCGTGGCTCGGCTCGCTCGCCGCGATGGGCAAGCTGCAGGACCTCGCCGCCCTCACCGACGGCCGCGGGTACACCGACGCCGCGCTCGCCGCCGCGCAGTTCGACGGCGTGCAGTACGGCCTGCCGTGGACCATCGGCGCGATCGGGCTCGTCGGAAACTCCGAGATCCTGCAGAAGGCGGGCATCGACCCTGACGCCTTCCCGGCCACGATCGACGAGTTCGAGAAGTCGCTCCAGGACCTCAAGGCCCTCGGTGGCGGGATGATCCCCTACGCCGCGTCCACGAAGGCCGCCCAGCTCAAGGACATCCTCATCTGGATGGAGACGTTCGGCAGCCCGCTCGTCGACGGCGACACCGTCACCATCGGCGACGACGCCTCCGTCGAGGCCGTGACCTGGTACAAGTCGCTGTACGACCAGAAGCTCATCGCCGCCGACGTCGACCGCTTCGACGCCCGTTCACTGTTCGCGCAGGGCCGCGCCGCCATCTACGACGACGCCCCCGTGGGCCGCAACGCCGTCCAGGAGGAGTCGCCCGACAAGGACCTCGGCAGCAAGCTGACGCCGCTGTCGCGCCCGGTCCTCAAGGCCGGCGACACCCCGCGCGCCCTCGTGTGGGGCGGTGCCATCGCGGTGGTCGACGGCGAGGGCGCCGCGACCGCGGCCGACTTCGCCCAGTTCGCGACGTCAGACCTCGACACCGTGCTGGCCGACTACGAGGTGCGCGGCCTGCCGCCGGTGACGACGGAGGCGCAGCAGTCCGACGTCGTCGCCGCCGACACGTTCGGCTCACTCTTCAACGAGCGGATCACCGCGACCTCGACGAGCAACCCGTTCTGGAAGTTCACCGCGTACTCGCAGATCGAGACGGTCATCGCCGAGCAGGTGCAGGCCGTGCTCGTCGGCAAGACCGACGCGAAGGCCGCCATGCAGAAGGCCGGCGAGGCCGCGCAGAAGCTGGTCGGCTGACCGTCCGGCGCCGCGCACGCACCACCCGCAGCACCACCACCCGCAGCACCACCAGAAGGACTGAGAGATCATGCGCACGCAGACCGTCGAGGCGGACGTCGTCGTCGTCGGAGGAGGGCTCGCCGGCGTCAGCGCGGCGGTCGCCGCCGCGCGGCTGGGCCGCCAGGTGGTGCTGGTGAACAACCGGCCCGTGCTGGGCGGCAACTCCTCCTCCGAGGTGCGGGTGTGGGTGTGCGGCGCCACCGCGCACGGCAACCAGCGCTGGGCCCGGGAGACCGGGATCGTCGGCGAGATGTACGTGGAGAACCAGTACCGCAACCCCGAGGGCAACCCGGTGTACTGGGACGACGTCGTGCTGGACACCGTGCGCCGCGAGGAGAACCTGCGGCTGTTCCTCAACACGGACGTCCGCGAGGTGGCGGCCACCGGGCCGGACGACGCCCGCCGCATCGAGTCCGTCACCGGCTGGACGATGGGCTCGGAGATCCTCACGACGTTCGTCGCGCCGGTGTTCCTCGACTGCACGGGCGACGGGCTGGTCGGCCACCTGGCGGGCGCACGCTACCGGCTCGGCAAGGAGTCACAGGCCGAGTTCGGGGAGGAGTGGGCGCCGCCGGAGCCGGTGCGCGAGTTCCTCGGCTCCACGCTGCTCTTCTACACGAAGGACCTCGGCCACCCGGTGAAGTACGTGGCGCCGGAGACCGCGATCGACATCACCACCACGCCGATCCCGATGAACCGGGTGATCCGCAGCGGCGACTCGGGCGCCCACTACTGGTGGATCGAGTGGGGCGGCGAGCTCGACATCGTCGACGACAACGAGCGCATCCGCGACGAGCTACGCGGCGTCATCCTCGGCATCTGGGACTACATCAAGAACTCCGGGAAGTTCGACGCCGACAACCTCACGCTCGAGTGGATCGGCAACGTGCCCGGCAAGCGCGAGTACCGCCGCCTCATCGGCGACTACACGCTGCACCAGGGCGACGTCGTGGACCAGACCGTGTTCGACGACGGTGTCGCGTTCGGCGGGTGGTCCATCGACCTGCACCCCGCGCAGGGCATGTACGCGGAGGGCGCGGGCGCGCTGCAGCGCTTCTCCGACGGCGTCTTCGAGATCCCCTACCGCTCCCTGTACTCGGTGAACGTGGAGAACATGCTGTTCGCGGGGCGCGACGTCTCCGCCACGCACATCGCGTTCGGCGCCGCCCGCGTCATGGCCACGTGCGGCGCCATGGGCCAGGCCGCGGGCACGGCCGCGGCCCTGTGCGTGGAGCACGGCACCACCCCGCGCGGCGTCTACACCGACCACCTCGACGAGCTGCGCCAGACGCTCCTGCGCTGGGACGCGCCGGCCGTCGGCATCGCGAACGCCGACCCGCACGACCTGGCCCGCCGCGCCCGCGTCTCGGCGTCCAGCACGACGACGCGGATCGCCGCGCCCGTCGTCGAGCCGTCGGACCTCGATCCGGGCGACCTCGGCCCCGACGGGTTCGACGTCTACGACCTGGACGTCGACCTCGGCATCGTGCTGCCCGTGGACCCGCGGCTCGAGACGGTCGAGCTGCTCGTCTCCGCCCGCCGCGACACCACCCTGTCGGTCGAGGTGTTCTCCACCGGCAAGCCGCAGAACGTGGTGCCGGCGCACCTGGAGACGAAGACCGACGTCGTCGTACCCGCCGGCGACGAGCGCTGGGTCACCGCGCACGTGCCGTTCGCCCCCGACACCCCGCAGAACGCCGTCGTCGTGCTGCGCGCCAACCCCGACGTCGCCGTCCGCCTCACCGCCCCGCTGCCCGCGGGCGTCCTCACGCTGGTGCACCGCGTCGACAACGACGACCAGAACGTGCAGATCAGCTCCGAGGAGCTGCTGGTGCAGTGGCCCACCAAGCCGCTGCGCGGGCGGTCCGTCGTCTTCCGCGCCGGCCCGGACACCCGGGCCCTGGCCCCCGAGCGCGCGACGAGCGGCTACCACCGCAACCACGGCGGGCCCCACCTGTGGGCGTCGTCGCCGATGGTGCCCGGCCGCGACGAGTGGCTGCGCCTCGACTGGGACGAGCCCGTCACCGGGCGCGAGGTGCGCGTCGTGTTCGACGACGACCTCGACGTCGAGCTCAACACCCTGCACCACCACCGCACACCCGACGAGATCATGCCGACGCTCGTCAGGGACTACCGGGTCGAGGTGCTGCCCGCCGGCGCCCCCGAGACCGGTGACGCCTGGGTGACCGTCGCCGACGAGACCGACAACCGGTGGCGCCTGCGCACGCACCCGCTGCCCGCCGACCTCGGCCCCCTGGCTGCCGCACGCCTCGTCGTCGGCGCCACGAACGGCGCAGCCCAGGCCCGCGTGGTCGCGCTGCGCGTGCAGGAGTGACCGTGCCGCACGCTCTCACCCGGCCCGCGCGCGGCGCGACGGTGTCCCGGACGGCGGACCGGGCTACGCTGACCGCCGTGCACAGGAAGGAGCGCACCGGCATCGTGGCGCTCGCCGTGCCGGACCTCGAGGAGCCGTACTTCGCCGAGCTCACGGCGCTGCTCGTGCGCCGCGCGGACGAGCGCGGGCTGTCGATCCTCATCCAGCAGACCGCCGGCGACCACGAGCGCGAGGTGGACGTCGCCAATGGCATCGGGCTGCCCCCGACCGACGGGCTCATCCACATCCCGCGCGCGCTGTCCGTGGCCGACCTGACGCGGCGCACCTCCCCCGGGCCGCTGGTGCTGCTCGGCGAGCACATCCTCGTCAGCCCGTTCACGCACGTGACGATCGACAACCGGGCCGCGTCGTACGCCGCCACCGAGCACCTGGCGTCCGTCGGGTGCCGGCGGGTCGCGTTCGTCGGTCCGCGGGACGCGCGACCGTCGGACGCCGCCGACCGCCGGTACGCCGGCTACCGCGAGGCCGTGGCCGCGCTCGGCATCGCGGACGACCCGGACCTGGTGGCCCAGGTCGAGGCGTTCACGCCCGCCGAGGGGCGGCGCGCCGTCCGCGACCTGCTGGCCCGCGGCGTCGAGCTCGACGGCATCGTCTGCTCCAACGACTCCGTCGCGTTCGGGGCGCTGCCCGCCCTGCACGAGGCGGGGCGGCGCGTCCCCGAGGACGTCGCGGTCGTGGGGATCGACGACGTGCGCGGCGCGCAGTTCGCGACGCCGTCCCTCACGTCGGTCTCGCCGGACAAGGAGGCCCTCGTCGAGCGCGCACTGAGCGAGCTGGAACGGCAGATCGCCACTCCGCCAGGCGCCAACCTGCCGGTGCAGCACGTGGTCGTGGACGCGCGCGTCGTGCCGCGCGCGAGCACCGCCCGCTGACGGGTGACGCCGCCCCACAGCGTGCCGGAGCAGGGCGGTCAGTCGACCGGCACCACCCAGAGCTCGCCGACGTGCGCCTCGAGCAGCTCGCGCGCGTCGTCGTCCAGCCCGTCGTCCGTGACCAGGTGCTCCACCTCGTGCAGGTCGACGATCGTCGTGAGCCCGACGACGCCCCACTTGGTGTGGTCGGCGAGCACGACGGCGTCCTGGCCCGCGGCCAGCAGCGCGCGGTCGGTCTCCGCCTCGAGCAGGTTGGGCGTCGTGAGGCCCGCGTGCAGGTCCACGCCGTGCACGCCGAGGAACGCGACGTCGAGGTGCAGGTGCTCCAGCGAGCGCACCGCCACCGGGCCCACGAGCGCGTCCGACGGCGTGCGGACGCCGCCGGTCAGCACCACGGACTGCGTGTACGGCTCGTCGGCACGGTCGGGGCGGCGGAACACCTCCGCCACCGGCAGCGAGTTCGTCACCACCGTGAGGTCGGGGACGCCGCGCAGCTCCTGGGCGAGCACCCACGCCGTCGTGCCGCCCGAGAGCCCCACGGCCATGCCGGGCTCCACGAGCTGCGCGGCGCGGCGGGCGATGGCCCGCTTGGCCCCGACCTGCAGCTGCACCCGCGACGCGAACCCGTGCTCCTGCACGGCGCCGGCGTCCCCGCGCGTCGTCGCGCCGCCGCGCACCCGGTCGAGCTCGCCCGCGTCCGCGAGCGCCTCGATGTCCCGGCGCACCGTCATCGCGCTGACGCCCAGCTCCTGCGCCAGCTCGGTGACGCTCGCGGCGCCCCGACGGCGCACCTCGGCCACGATCCGCGACCTGCGTTCTGCGACGAGCACCCGCTCCCCCTTCGACCCGCGGCACAGTCTGTCACGCGGGCTGCCGCCGGTATGCCCGGACCTCAAGAGCCTGGAGATCCCGTGACCCTGCCCGCCCCCTACGACGCCTGGTTCCCCGGCAGCCCCATCGACGGCACGTACGGCTACGACCGGGACGGCCTGCTCGCCGTGCCGCCCGCCGCGGAGCCCGACGGGTTCGCCGACCTGTGGCGGTCCTGGTACGCCGCCGCGCGCGGGGTGCCGGCCGACGTCGTGGCGGAGCCCGTGGGCCGGCAGGGCGCGCACGAGGTGTCGGTCGTGACGTTCACCGCCGACGGCGGCCTGCGCCTGCGCGCCTGGATGGCGCTCCCCCTGGACGCGCCGGTCCGCGTGGGGATCGTGCACGGGCACGGCTACGGCGGCCGCGACGCGCCGTCGTTCGAGCGGGTGCCGCGCGACGCGGCGGTGATCTTCCCCGTGGCGCGCGGCCTGGGCGCGCTCAACGCCGGGGTGGGCGCCCCGGACGTGAGCACCGCGCACGTGCTCGCCGGCATCGAGCACGTGGAGACGTACGTGCTGGGCCGCTGCGCCGTCGACCTGTGGCACGCGGCGACCGCGCTGCAGGAGTCGCTGGCGGACGTGCCCGGCGTCCCGGCCGACCTGCCCCTGTACTACGTGGGCACCAGCTTCGGCGGCGGCGTCGGCGCGCTGGCCGTGCCGTGGGACGACCGGTTCGTGGGCGCCACGCTGGAGGTGCCGAGCTTCGGCCAGTACGACGAGCGCCTCGCCGTGCCGTGCACCGGCAGCGGCGAGGCGCAGCGCGGGTACGTGGCCGCGCACCCCGAGGCCCGCAAGGTGCTCGCGCTCACGGACGCGTCCGTCGCGGCGACGTACTTGCGGGTGCCCACCCGCGTCGAGTGCGCCCTCTGGGACGCGCACGTGCCGCCGCCCGGCCAGTTCGGCGTGGCGGCCGGCGTCCGCGTCGCCGAGCGCGCCGGGACCGGGGCGGAGCTGGAGCTGGCGGTGCACTCCGCCGGGCACGCGGAGTATCCCGGCCAGGCGCGCGAGATGGCGGCGGCGTTCGCGGCCACGCGCGAGCACGTCGCGCGGGCCGTGGCCCGCGCGACGCGGTAGTGCCTCAGTTCCAGTCGTCGATCTTCACGTCCCGGGGTGACGGCGCGGCGTCGCCACCCTCGACGAGGGCCTTGAGGCTCTGCAGGAACGTGGCCCACTTGGTGCTGCAGTGGTGCATGAACTCCACGGGCTCGCGCCAGCCGCGGTGCGCGAACAGCAGGATCGTCCAGTCACCGTCCTGGCGCAGGTCCCACTCGACGGTCGTGCCGACCCACTCCTCGGGGCCGTCGACGACGCGCCACACGACGCGCTCGCTCGGCCGCAGCTCCTCGACCTCCATGACGAAGCCGCCGTCCGGGAAGCGGAACCCGACCTTGCCCCCGAGGCCCGCATCGCCCGTCGTCTCCTCGGTCCACCAGCCGGCGAGGCCGTCGACGGTCGTCAGCGCGTCGTACATCGCCTGGGGCGTCGCGGTCGTCGTCGCGATCCTGTGCAGGATGTCCACCATGGTGATCAGCTCCTCGTCGTGTCGTTCGTGCGGGTGGTCTCGATCGCCTCGGCGATCGCCTTGATGCGCTGCAGGCGCCGGTCCCAGGTGCGGCCGACGGCGGCCAGCTGGTCGGCGGCGCGCTCGAGCTGAGCGGCGTCGACCTCGCACCGCTTCTCCCGTCCCGCCGTCGTCGAGCGGACGAGGCCGGCGCGGTCGAGCACGTCGAGGTGCTTGGCCACGCCCTGCCGGGTCACCGGCAGCTGGCGGCTCAGCGACGAGGCGGTGCCGCCGCCGTCGGCGAGCAGCAGGTCGAGGATGCGGCGCCGCGTGGGGTCGCCGATCGCGGACCAGAGCCCGTCGTCCACGGGCGACGACGTCCCGGTCATGGCCGGACCTCCAGCGACCCCGCGTAGGTCACCAGCCGCGGCAGGTAGTAGGCCCAGCCCTCGACGTGCTCGCGGTAGTGCTGCTCGAGGACCGCGACCTCCCAGCCCTGCTCACGGAAGCCGGTCTCGGTCATGCGCAGCAGCGTCCCGTCGCCGGACGGCACGAGCTCGAAGGTGACGAGCAGCGAGTTGCCCGCCGTCGCCCCCTGCCCCGCCGGGTGCGTCCAGCGGAACGAGAACGTGCGCGGCGGCAGCGACTCGACCACGGTGAACTGCTCGACGGTCCGGTCCGGCCCTTCGCCGAACGTGATCGACCCCGCCGCGCCGGGCTCCGGGTCGAAGTCCGCGTCGTCGGGCCACCACTGCCGGACGTGGTCCGGGCTGCTCACCACCTCGAAGACGACCTCCGGCGACGCCTCCACGTACAGCTCGCGCTCGATGCTTCCCAGCTCGCTCGTCGACCCCATGACCCCTCCTGCAACTAGTGGTTGCACATCACGCTAGCCCGCGGGCCAGGGATGCGCAACCACTAGTTGCAGAACGGGTGGGGGGCTACCGCCGGCGCGTGGCCAGGAACTCCCCGATGCGGCCGATGGCCTCGGTGAGGACCTCCTCGTCGGGCAGCGTGACGAGGCGGAAGTGGTCGGGCTCGAACCAGTTGAACCCCGTGCCGTGCGTGACGAGGATCTTCTTGGCCCGCAGCAGGTCGATGACGAACGCCTCGTCGTCCTCGATCGGGTACATCTCCGGATCGAGGCGCGGGAAGCAGTACAGCGCGCCCTTGGGCCGCACGGACGTGACGCCGGGGATCTCGTTGAGCAGCTTGTCGGCCAGCATCGCCTGGTCGTAGAACCGACCGCCGGGCACGATCAGCTCGTCGATCGACTGGTACCCGCCCAGCGCGGTCTGGATGGCGTGCTGCGCGGGCACGTTGGCGCACATGCGCATGTTGGCCAGCAGGGTGAGGCCCTCGAGGAACTCGGTGGCGGTCTCCTTCGGGCCCGACACCATGACCCACCCGGCGCGATAGCCGCACACGCGGTACGCCTTGGACAGACCGCTGAACGTCAGGCACAGCACGTCGTCGCCCGCGGCGGCCGCGGCGTGATGGTGCGTGGCGCCGTCGAACAGGATCTTCTCGTAGATCTCGTCGGTGAGGATCACCAGGTCGTGCCGGCGGGCGATGTCGACCATCGCCTCCACCATCTCCTTGCTGTACACCGCGCCGGTGGGGTTGTTCGGGTTGATGATCACCATGGCGTGCGTGTTCTCGGTGATCTTCGACTCGAGGTCCTCGAGGTCCGGCATCCAGCCGTTCTCCTCGTCGCACCGGTAGTGCACGGCGGTGCCCCCGCACAGCGTGACGGCGCCCGTCCACAGCGGGTAGTCCGGCGCCGGCACGAGGATCTCGTTCCCCTCGTCGACGAACGCCTGCAGCACCATCGAGATGAGCTCCGAGACGCCGTTGCCGATGAACACGTCGTCCACGCTCGTGTCGCGCAGCCCGCGCGACTGGTAGTACTGCGCCACCGCGGTGCGCGCCTCGTAGATGCCGCGCGAGTCGCTGTACCCCTGCGCCTCCGGCAGATGGTGCACGACGTCGGCCTGGATGGCCGCCGGTGCCTCGAAGCCGAACGGCGCCGTGTTGCCGATGTTCAGCTTGAGGATGCGGTGGCCCTCGGCCTCGAGGCGCTGGGCCTCGACGAGGATGGGACCGCGGACGTCGTAGCGGACGCCGCGGAGCTTGCGGCTCTGTCGGATGGTGCGCACGGAGACCATCATCCCCCCGCGCCCCGGTGCCCGACACGGCCATTCCGCGACGAGCGGCCCCGACCCTCCCCTCGACGGCCTCGGTGGCGGCACGCCCGCTGATGCTTACGGTGGGAGTCCGGTCCCCCACCCCGCTCGGAGGTCGTCATGAAGGTCGTCGTCATCGGCGCGCTCGGCAAGGTCGCGCGCCAGCTCCTCCCGCTGCTCGCCGACGGCGGCACGGGGCCCGTGGTCGACGTCGTCGGGGTGGTGCGCAAGCCCGAGCAGGTGGACCGCGTCGCCGACCTCGGCGCCGAACCGCTCCTGCTGGACGTCGAGCACGCGAGCACCGACGAGATCGCCGCCGCGCTGGCCGGCGCGGACGCCGTCGTCTGGTCCGCCGGGGCCGGCGGCGGCGACCCAGAGCGGACGTACGCCGTCGACCGCGACGCCGCGATCCGCTCCATGGACGCCGCCGCGAGCGCCGGGGTGCGCCGGTACGTCATGGTGTCGTGGGTGGGCTCGACGCCCGAGCACGGCGTCCCCGAGAGCGCGGGGTTCTTCGCCTACGCGGACGCGAAGCTCGCCGCCGACGACCACCTGCGCTCCACCGACCTGGACTGGACGATCCTCGGCCCCGGCACGCTGACGGACGAGCCGCCCACCGGTCGCATCGCCGTCCTGCCCGAGACCGGCGCCGTCCCCGCCGGCACGGACACCAGCGTGCCGCGCGCCGACGTCGCGCAGGTCGTGGCCGCGGCGCTGCGCGAGCCCGCGACCGTCGGGCGCTTCGTCCGGTTCTCCGCCGGGGACACGCCGATCCCCACGGCGCTGCGCAACCTGGACTAGCAGGCGCGCTTTAATCAAGGTTTCGACGAAACTTTGATTATGATGTCCCTCATGGTCAAGGTTCCCGCCTTCGGGTACGTCGACGAGTACTGGGTTGCCGACTCCGACGGGATGACGAGCCGGTCCGCGCGCGCTGCAGCGTCCGGGCCCTACCGTTCGACCGTCCCACCCACGATCGCCGGCTGGGTACCGAGCATCCCTGCGGACCTGTCCGCGAACGTCGAGGAGGCCACCGCTGCCCTCAGCCGCTTCGACGAGTACGCGGCCAAGGTCCTCGGGATGGCGAGCCCGACGCTCGGCCCGATGAGCTCGATCCTCCTGCGCACGGAGTCTGCGTCGTCGTCTCAGATCGAGGACCTCACCGTCGGGCCCCGACAACTGGCCCTCGCCGAGATCGAGCAGTCGACCTCGGCGAACGCCCGTACCGTCGTCGCGAACGTCCGCGCCATGGAAGCCGCACTCGCGCTGGCGGACCGACTCGACACCGACGCGATCCTGGAGATGCACCGTGCGCTCCTGTCGGGACAGCGCGGCTGGGAGGACCACGGGGGGCGCTGGCGCGACCAGCTCGTGTGGATCGGGACGAGCGCGATCGGCCCTCGAGGCGCTTCGCACGTCGCACCCCAGGCGCCGCTCGTGCCGGCCGCGATGGCGGACCTGGTCGAGTTCGTCCGCCGCGACGACGTGCCCGTCCTGCTCCAGGCGGCCGTCGCGCACGCGCAGTTCGAGACCGTCCACCCGTTCGTCGACGGCAACGGACGCACGGGCCGCGCCATGGTGCACTCGGTCCTGCGGGCGAAGGGGATCCTGACCGCCACGACGGCACCGGTGTCCGCAGGCCTGCTCACGCAGACCGAGCAGTACTTCACGGCGCTGACCACCTACCGCGACGGCGACGCGCAGCCGATCGTGGAGCGGTTCGCCGACGCCGCACGCTTTGCGGCCTCATCAGGCTCCCGGCTCGTCGACGACCTCGCCGCGCAGGTCGACGCCGCCCGCGCCCAGCTCGGCGGGCTCCGGCGACAGGCCGCGGCATGGCGGGTGCTGCCGCACCTGGTGTCCCACCCCGTCGTGAACGCCCGCTACCTCGCCGACCACCTGGGCATGAAGGGGCAGACGGCGCAGAACGCCCTCGCCCAGCTCACCGAGGCCGGGGTCCTGATCGAGCGGACCGGGCTGCGCCGCAACCGCGTGTGGGAGCACACCGGCATCCTGACCGTCCTGGACCAGTACGCCCAGGGGCTGCTCCGCCGATAAGTCGTCGCTAAGGTCGGACCGTCGAGGGGGACGCCGATGACCGCTCGGAGCTGGGCCGCCCTGCTGGGCGCCGTCGTGCTGCTGGGCGTGTGCCTCGTGCTGCAGGCAACGGCGAGCCCGTGGGCGGCGGTGCCGGCCTGGGCGTTCTGGGGCGCTGTCGTCGTCGCGCTGATCGCGCGGGTGGTGCGGTCGCGCAGCCTGCGCGAGGCGCTGCGACCCGCCGGTCAGGGCATCGACGAGGTGCAGGACCTCTACCTCGGCCGGATCCGCCCGCCCGTGGAGTACGGCGACGCCGCGGGCCCGGTCGCCGCGCTCGTGGAGCAGGTGCCCAGCGACCCGCTCGCGGGCGGCCGCGTCACGCTGGAGCCGGCACCTGACGATCGGCCGCCCGACGGCGCGCGCTGATCGCGCCGTGCGGCCGGGCGCCCGGGTCGTCGCGTTCGGCGCTCGCTACGACGACGAACCCCGCCCGCTCGACGCGCGCCGCCAGCTCGTCGACGGGCCAGAACCAGGCGGTCGTCACAGCGTGGTCGAACGGCTCGACGCGCGGGCCGCGGCAGAAGCCGAGCAGCAGCCCGCCGCCCGGCGCGACGGCGCGGGCGAGCTCCGCGAGCACGCCCGCCAGCTGCTCCGGCGGGGTGTGGATGATCGAGTACCAGGCCAGCACGCCGCCGAGGGCGCCGTCGGGCACGCCGAGGTCGGCGATCGACGCGCGGCGGAACGGGACGCCGGGATACTCGGCCCGGGCGCGCGCCAGGAACGGCTCCGCGAGGTCGACGCCCTCCGCGTCCAGGCCCCGGCGGGCGAGGAAGTCCGTCCAGTGCCCCGGCCCGCACCCGGCGTCGACGACGCGCCCGGTCAGCCCGGCGGCCCACCGCTCGACGAGCGCCCGGTCGTCGTCGTGCACCGCGTCCATCGAGCCGAACAGGTCCGTGTACTCCTGCGCCCGTGCCGCGTAGGCCGCGCTCGCGTCGCGCGCCGACGAGGGCACCGCGCTCAGCCGAGCTCGCGCAGGGGCGAGGTCCGCTCGCCGCCGGCGTCCCCCGTGTTGACCGTGGCGGTCGGCTCGACGAGCAGCGCGTGCACCTCGCCGTCCGCCCGCGGGCAGTGCTCGACGCCCCGCGGCACGACGAACACGTCCTGCGGCCCGAGGACGACGTCGCGGTCCCGGAGCTGGATCGTGAGGCGCCCGCTGAGCACGAGGAACAGCTCGTCCGTGTCGTCGTGCGTGTGCCACACGAACTCGCCGTCGAGCTTGACCACCTTCACCGCGTAGTCGTTGACGCTCGCCAGCAGGTGCGGCTGCCACGGCTCGGGGATGCCCTCGAGGGCGGTGCGGATGTTCCTCACGTCGCTGTTCACCCCGTCAGCGTAGGCACCCGGTCCGACGCTCAGGCGAGGACGATCAGGCGAGGAACGCCGCCACCCGCCGCCGGACCCCCGTCGCGTCGAGGCCGTGCGCGGCGGCGTGCTCGCGCGGCGTCCCGTACCGCCGCAGCTCCGTCTCGCCGGGCACGCCGACGTGCAGCACGCGGCTCGGCCGGTCGACCAGCGCGGCCGCCACGGCCGCGGCGCTCGTGCCCTCCAGGTACGGCTCCACGACGGCGAGCACCGGCGCCGGGCCGGCCAGCGCGCGCAGCCCGTCGGTGTCGAGCGGGTGCGGCGTGGCCGTCCACGCGACGCGGACGGGCAGGTCGGCGGTGGCCTCGAGGACGGTGTCGAGCATCGGGCCGACGGCGAGGACGAGCGGCCCGCTCGCGCCTCCCCCGCCGTCGCGCACCAGGTGCAGCCGCCCGTCCACCGGCCCGGGTGCGGCGTTGCGCTGCCCGGAGAGCCGGATGTACGTGCGGCCCGTGCCGGCGGCCTCGCGGTGCAGCAGCTCGGCGACCTCGTCGGCGTGGCCCGGCACGTGCACCGTCCAGCCCGGCAGCGCGGAGATCAGCGCGACGTCGGCGGGCGACTGATGGGTACGCCCGCCGGCCGACACGTCGTACGACGCGCCCGCGCTGACCAGCACCGCGCCGACGTCCTGGTGCCCGAGGTCGAGCTTCACCTGCTCGTAGGGCCGCTCCACGAGGAACGACGCGAACGTGTGCACGATCGGCCTCCGTCCGGCCAGCGCCAGGCCGCCCGCCACGCCGATCAACGCCTGCTCACGGATGCCGACGTCGATGACGCGGCCGGGATGGCGCTCGATCGCGCGGGCCATGTAGCCCGACCCGATGACGGCCAGGACGACGTCGACGTCCGGGTGCGCGTCGAGCAGCGGGTCCAGCTCGTCGTAGAAGCGGGTGCGCAGGTCGAGCGCGGGTGCGGTCGCCAGGGTGGTCATGCCGCCTCCTGGGTGGTCGTGCCGGTCGTGTCGACGACGACGACCGTGGGCCGGTCGCGCTCGGTGCGCCGCAGCGCGGCGGATGCTCCTATGGATCGTCAAGGGGCGGGGTAGGTGCTGCCGGTGGTTTGGGTCGGGGTTCTTAGGACGTGGTAGATCTCGCGGGCGATGA
>NZ_JBEYBQ010000037.1:0-45204 GCF_040632295.1 Isoptericola sp. NPDC019482 | reverse complement strand
GTGTTCGCGCCGGTGACGTAGGCCGCGTGGTGCTTGTCGTGGTGCAGCTCCATGATCTTGCCGCTGATGTGCGGCTCGAGGGCGCTGTAGTCGTACGGCAGGTCGGGCAGGGTGTACACGGGCATGTCTTCCCCTTCGTCGTGCGGATGTCGTTGCTGGTCACGCTACGACCTGAACCCTTGTTGAGGTCAACGTGTTCCGGCCAACGTGTCCCAGGTCACCACGGTCACGACGTCCACGCAGCGCCGCCGGGGAAGCGGAACTCCGCCACGGACTCGGGGCGCATCTGCGTGGAGTAGCCGGGCGCGGCCGGCACGACGTACGACACGCCCTGGCCGGCGTCCTTCACCAGGCACGGGTCGGTGAAGTGCTCGTGCAGGTGGTCGACGAACTCGGTGACGCGCCCGTCCAGCGACCCGGAGACTGCGACGTAGTCGAGCACGGAGACGTGCTGGACCATCTCGCACAGGCCGACGCCGCCGGCGTGCGGGCAGACGGGCACCCCGAACTTCGCGGCGAGCAGCAGCACCGCGACGATCTCGTTGATGCTGGCCAGGCGGCCGGTGTCGAGCTGGCAGTAGTCGGTGGCCCCGGCCTGGAAGAGCTGCTTGAACATCACGCGGTTGTGGCAGTGCTCGCCCGTCGCGACGCGGACGGGGGTGACGCCCTTGCGCACCGCGGCGTGGCCGAGGACGTCGTCGGGCGACGTGGGCTCCTCGATCCACAGCGGGTCGAACCGCTGCAGCGCGTTGACCCACTCGATGGCCTCGGGCACGTCCCACACCTGGTTGGCGTCGATCATCAGCGTGAGGTCGGGGCCGAGCTCCTCGCGCGCGATGCCGAGGCGGCGGACGTCGTCCTCGAGCCGGGCGCCGACCTTGAGCTTCACGTGCCGGTAGCCGGCGTCCACGGCCTCGCGGGTGAGGCGGCGCAGCTTCGCGTCGTCGTATCCGAGCCAGCCGGCCGACGTCGTGTACGCGGGGTAGCCGCGACGCTCCAGGTGCGCGATCCGCTCCGCCCTGCCGGGCTCGGCGGCGCGCAGGATCTCCAGGGCCTCGTCGCGGGTGAGCGCGTCCGAGAGGTAGCGCAGGTCGGCGACGTCGACGAGCTGCTCGGGGGACATGTCCGCGAGCAGCCGCCACACGGGCTTGCCGGCACGGCGGCCCGCGAGGTCCCAGGCGGCGTTGAGCACCGCGGCGAGCGACAGGTGCACGACGCCCTTCTCCGGGCCCAGCCAGCGCAGCTGGCTGTCGGCGGTGAGGTCGCGGTACGTGGCGCCCATGTCGCCCACGACGTCGTCGACGTCGCGCCCCACGAGCCGGTCCGCCTGGTGCCGCGCCGCGAGGGCGACGACGTCGGTGCCACGGCCGATGGTGAACGTGAGCCCGTGGCCGGCGAGCGGCTCGCCCGCGGTGTCGGTGCCGTCGGTGCGCAGCACGACGTACACGGCCGAGTAGTCGGCGTCCACGTTCATGGCGTCCGAGCCGTCGGCCGTGCGGGAGGTGGGGAAGCGGACGTCGGTGATCTCGACGTCGGTGATGGTGGGCATGCGCACCTCTTCGTGGCGGTGATGAAAAGATCGGATGACTGCCCCCTACCGTAGTGGCGAGCTGTCAACTCCTCCAAGAGACTCCTCCCGGCGAGGGGTGAGAGATCCGAGGAATGCCGCATAGGCTCGGTCTGCTCACGAGAAGTCACCGACGACGAATGGAGAGCGATGACGGAGCGGACGAGACGAGCACTCGTCGTGCGCGGCGGCTGGGACGGCCACTCCCCGGAGGCTGCGACGGACCTGTTCCTGCCCTTCCTGCGCGAGCAGGGGTTCGAGGTGCGGGTCGAGACGGACAACGAGGTGTACGCCGACGCCGACACGATGGCGGCGACTGACCTGGTGCTGCAGTGCGTGACGATGTCGCAGATCAGCGGCCCCGCGCTGCAGGGCCTGCGTGCGGCCGTCGAGGCGGGCACCGGGCTGGCGGGGTGGCACGGCGGGATCGCCGACTCCTACCGGAACAGCTCGGACTACCTGCAGCTGGTGGGCGGGCAGTTCGCCACCCACCCGGGCAAGGAGCCGCACCTGCGGGTGGGCGACGGCTCGGACAACTTCCTGCGGCACACGGTCGAGCTCACCGACCTGGGCCGGGAGCATCCGATCACCGCCGGCCTGGACGACGTCGAGCTCGAGACCGAGCAGTACTGGGTGCTGCACGACGACCTCATCGACGTCCTCGCCACCACCACCCACCCGGCGCCGGAGTGGCACCCGTGGCACCGCCCGGTGACGTCGCCCGCGGTGTGGACGCGGCAGTGGGGCGCGGGGCGCGTGTTCGTCGCGACGCCGGGACATTCCGTGGACGTGCTGGAGAACCCGACGGTCCGCACCATCGTGGAGAGGGGGCTGCTGTGGGCGAGCCGGTGAACGCGCAGGTGAGCGATGGCCAGGTGGGCATCGGCATCGTGGGGCTGGGCGTCATCTCGCGCCAGTACCTGGACACGCTGGCCGGGCACCCGCGGGCACGGGTCGTGGCGGTGACGGACCTGGACAGCGCGCGGGCGGAGGCCGTCGCGGCGGAGCTGCCGGGGGCGCGCGTGGCCGCGGACCTGGACGCGCTGGTCGCGGACCCCGACGTGTCGGTCGTCCTGGACCTCACGACGCCCGGCGTGCACGCGCACGTCGCGAAGGCGTGCGCGGCGGCGGGCGTGGACCGCTACGGCGAGAAGCCGCTCGCCGTGGACCTGGCGGCGTCGCGGGAGGTGATGGCCGCCGCGACCGCCGCGGGCACGCGCGTGGGCTGCGCCCCGGACACCGTGCTCGGCACGGGGGTGCAGACGGCGCGGGCCGCCGTCGCGGAGGGCCGGATCGGCACGCCGACCGCCGCCGTCGCGACCTGGGTCTCGCCGGGGCACGAGCTCTGGCACCCGCACCCGGACTTCTACTACGCGCCGGGCGGCGGGCCGCTGCTCGACATGGGCCCGTACTACCTCACGAGCCTGGTGCAGATCCTCGGGCCGGTGGCCTGGGTGCAGGGCGCGGCGTCGCGGTCGCGGGACGAGCGCACCATCGGCTCCGGCCCGCGGGCGGGGGAGCGTGTGCCGGTCGAGGTGGCGACCCACGTCACGGGCGTGCTCGGCCACGCGAGCGGCGCGCTGTCCACCGTGACGGTGAGCTTCGACGCCGTCGGCTCGCACGCCCGCCCGATCGAGGTGCACGGCACCGAGGGCTCGCTCGTGGTGCCCGACCCCAACCGGTTCGACGGCGACGTCGAGCTGCGGGCGCTCGGCGGCAAGGAGTGGGAGGTGCTGCCCCCGAGCGCCGGCTTCGTGGGCGCGGGCCGCGGCGTCGGGCTGCTGGAGATGGTCGGTGCGGCTGGGCTGGACGGTGACGCGTCGGCGTCCCCGCGTGCCGGTGGCGACGTCGGGCTGCACGTCATGGAGATCATGACGGGGCTCCTCGACTCCGCGGAGTCGGGCCACCGGGTGGAGCTGACCACCGCGCCGGCCGTGCCGCCGCTGGTGCCCCTCACCCCCGAGGGCGCGTGGCGCTGAGATAGCAGGGGCGACGGCGCGCCGCGAGCACGTCCGCGGCGGCGCGCTGGCCGTCGTCGAGCGTCGAGCCGAGCGCGTGCGCGGCGTCGTCGAGCGCTGACCGCACGCGCAGGGTCTCCCGGGACGTCGTTCTCGACCACACGGTCAGGACCCTAGAGGAACGGAGATGCCCCCTTCGAGCACGGGATCCGTCCCGCCATCCGGGTGGTTGGCGACACGGATCCCGTGCTCGAAGGCGACGCGGTCAGCTCGCGGGGGAGAGGCTCATCTCGCCCGCGGGGCCCTGCCGGTAGGCCGTGAAGTATCCGTCGGTGGCGAGCGGGTTGTCCGCCGCGTCGTCGAGGTAGCTCCACACGGGCTCGCCGTCCACACGCAGCACCACGCGGGTGCCACCCTCCACGTCGACCGCGCCGAACGTCACCTCGTGGGTCGAGTTCGACTCGATCACCGTGTTGGGGAACGTGTCGACCATGAAGACGGCGGGGCTCCACTTCTGCATCTCGATGACGTCCTCCTTGATGACCACCAGGTAGCCCGAGCTGCTGTTGGTCCACACCGGGTCGCCGGCGGTCTTCGACCGGACGGAGAACCCGAACCAGCCGCCGTTGAAGGCACCGACCGAGGTGTCGAACCGGAGCAGCTCGTCGCCGAACTGCCGCGGCGTGAAGCTCCATGCGCCGCGCGGCGCCAGGTGGGCCGCACCGTCGGCCACCGTGATGCCCTCGCCGGGCGTCCAGGCCGCGGGGTCGAGGATCTCGGCGCCGAGCGACGTCACGGGGTGGTCGGCCGCCTGCACCGTCACGGTGGACGACGCCGCGAGGCCGGCCACCACGGTCGACGTCGCCGTGATCGTGGCCGTGCCCGCGGCGACGCCGCGGACGACGCCCTTCGCGTCCACGGTCGCGACGGACTCGTCGCTCGAGGTCCACTCCAGGCCGGTGCGCGTGGCGTCCGCGGGGGTGAACGACGCCGCGAGCGGGTGCGTCTCGCCCGGCTCGATCGTCGCCTCGGACGGCGCCAGCGTCAGGCCGTCGGGGTCGACGCCCACGAGCGAGAACCGCACGTCGTCGAAGTCGAGCGACGTGAAGCCCTGTACGTAGAACCCGACCTTGCCGGCCCCGTCGGGGGCCGGGTTGGCGCCCGCCACGACCTCCTCGCCGTCGAGCAGCACGCGCACTCCGCCCGCCGTCACCACGACGCGCACGTCGTACTGGGTGGAGGGCTCGAGCCCCTCGCCCGCGGGGAGCTTGACCTCCTGCACCGTGCCCCACGCGGAGTCGAAGATCGTCCACGTCGAGCCGGCCGCCGCGTGGCGGTAGCGGACGTACCCGCCCGGCGCGCTGCCGGTGCGGTCGTAGACGAGCATCTGCCCGCCCTCGGGCACCTCCGCCGGCGTCGTCACCGTGAAGTCGAGCGCATACTCCGAGAAGGAGCGGTCGAGCTGGGAGTTGGCGCCGTTCTTGATCCGGTAGACGTGGTCGCCCGTGCCGTCGTCGACGATCGCCCGGTTCGGGTCGGTGGCCCAGCCGTTGCCGCCCGTCTCGAAGTCCGTCGAGTGCAGCACGCCGTCGCCGGCCGCCACGGTCACGGTCATCTCGTCACGGATGCCCGCGTCGGCCTCCGCCTCCGCGCTCACCGTCACCTCGCCGGGCGCGACGGCGGTGAGGATCCCCGCCGCGCTGACGGTCGCGACCTCCGGGTCGCTCGAGGTGTACGTGACGGCCTGCTGCGTCGCGTTCCACGGCACCGCCTGCGCGGTCACCGACACCTCGTCGCCGAGCGTCACCGCCAGCTGGTCCGCGGGCAGCTGGAGCGACTCCAGGGCCACGGTGTCCGGCGTCTGCGACTGGCCGACGTGCCCGTCCGTGCCGATCTCGTCGAACGGGATGGCCTCGAACCCGGGGATCTGGTCGAAGACGGCGGCGTCGTCGCGCAGCGAGTAGTCGCCGTTCGCCGCGTCGACGAAGCCCGGGTCGGCGTCCGTCACCCAGTTGGCGTCGTCGCCGGTCCCGTAGTTGAGCAGGTTCTTCGTGTCGAGCGCGCCCTCGGCGTTGACGTCGGGGTTGCGCTTCCGGTCCGGGTTCCAGACGACGTTCTTCGCGAACGTGCTCTTGTTCGGGAAGTAGTGGTCGTCCTCGAAGAAGTGGCCGAGCTCGGGGTACTTGGTCAGGTACGGCGTGCCGACGAAGTCCTTGTGGTCGGCGAACACCTTCTCCCACTTCGGCATGTACACGCGGTCGACGGTGTTGCCCTCGCCGTCGCCCATCCACTGCGTGTAGTTGTCGTACGGCACGGTCGTGTCGACGAACACGTTGTTCGTGGCGTCGATGTAGTCGGCCGAGCCCGACTTGATCGCGTCGTTCCCCATGTTCACGAAGACGTTCTGGCTGATCTCCAGGTCCCACGTGAAGTTGTCGGCGTAGATGCCCTCGACGCCGTGCTTGGTGAGGCCGACGTCGTGGAAGTAGTTCTGCCGGAACACGTGCCCGCGCTGCTGCGGCGTCTCGCCCGAGTTCATGTAGATGGCGCCGAGGTCCTGGAACGTCTTGCAGACGTCGTAGACCTCGTTCTGCTCGAACAGGTGGTCGTTGCCGTGCACGATGACGCCCGGGTGGGGCGCGTCGTTGATCTCGTTGCCGCGCGCGATGTTCCCGACGCCGTCGAACATCACGCCCGGGTTGTACGCCTTGTGGTAGTACGCGAAGTCGTGGATGTGGGAGTCCTCGACGCGGTTGCGGCCGGGCTCGAGGGTCGTCTTGTCCCCACCTTGCAGCACGACGCCGACGCCGCCCACGTGCCGGATGTCGCTGGAGACGACGGCGTGGTCGCGGCCGCCGCGGTTCACCGGGATGCCGTCGTAGGTGTAACGGCCCGGCGAGTTGATGGACACGCCGCCGTCGGTGAAGTTCTGGACGTCGCTGTTCGAGATCGTCACGTGGCTGCCGCCGAGGATGACGGCGCCCAGGGCCCGCCCGTACTCGAGCACCAGGTCGTCGAAGGTCACGTACGACGCGCCGTCCGTGCGGATCATCGGCTCGTCCAGCGTCGTGACGACCGGCGCCCCGCGCTCGGCCAGGAACGACGCGTTCGGCACCAGGTAGAGGATCCCGGTGTCGCGGTCGATGTAGTACTCGCCCGGCGCGTCGAGCTCCTCGAGCAGGTTCTGCGCGAAGTGGAAGTCGGGGTACCAGGTCTTCATCAGCCCGGACATCTCGCCGTAGCGCATGGTGATGGTGCGTGCGTCGGTGTCGATCGTGTCGATCTTGTTGTACGACCACTCCCAGCTCTGGCCGAAGATGCCGTCCAGCCAGACGTCCTCCGCCTCGCCCCAGTACTGCGGGCGGTCGTAGGAGTAGCTGAACGTGCCGCCGCGCTCCTGCAGGTCGGCGTCGTCCTTGGTGGGGCCGGGGTCGACGATCTTGTTCATCTGGACCGTGTCCTTCGCCGCGCCCGCGTTGGGCCAGCGCGCGAGGGTCATGTCCTCGCCGTCCACGTACAGCTCCATCGGCGGCGTCGCGCTGACGTCGTTGGCCTTCCAGTAGCCGTGCCGGCTGAGCTGGCCGTAGTCGTCGATGCCGAGCTCGCGCAGGTCGATCTGGAGGACGTCGTCGTGCGCGGACGTCTCGATGATCCGGTCGAGCACGGCCTGGTCGGTGACGGGGGAGAAGCCGTCGTAGGGCAGCTCCCTGCCGCCCGAGATCGTGGCCCGCTCGCCGGGGTAGGAGGCGTACGTGATGGGGGCGTCCTGGGTGCCCGAGTCCTCCGGCCCGAGGAGGAACGACTCCGAGCGCTCGTAGGTGCCCTCGCGGAGGTAGACGGTGACGCCCTTCTTGCGCTGTCCCTTCGACAGCTCGCGGATCGCGTCGCGCGCGCCCTCGAGGGTCG
This sequence comes from Isoptericola sp. NPDC019482, assembly GCF_040632295.1. NCBI lineage: Bacteria > Bacillati > Actinomycetota > Actinomycetes > Micrococcales > Promicromonosporaceae > Isoptericola > Isoptericola sp. NPDC019482. The sequence goes on along the minus strand of NZ_JBEYBQ010000037.1, from coordinate 37,773 downwards.
CCAGGGGGCGCTTCTGGGATCCCTTCGCGCCGTCGTTCCCGTCGGGGGAGACGTAGAGGATGACGCCGGCCTTGGTCCGGGCTCCGGCGGCCGCGGTCGGTTCCGCGTGCGCGGTGGTCTGTGTCCCTGCGAGGAGCAGGGACGTCAGCAGCAGTGCTGACAGTGGTCGCTTCATTGCGAGTGCTCCGACCTCTCGTGTGGTCACGGGGTTCTCGGGGCGACGCGGGTGCGGCGCGCCGGATCGTCAAGCATCGGCAGATTACATTAATCGATAATCGCTGACAACGGTGTGGTGGCGGCCCGGACCCGCTACGGTCGGACCCGTCCGTCACTCGAAGGAGAGCTCATGACCAGCAGTGCAGCCCCCGAACGCCTCGTCTTCGTCGGGGACTCCATCACCGACGCGGGCCGCGACCGCGGGGACGAGACGTCCCTCGGCGACGGCTACGTCTCGCTCGTCGCGGCGGACCTGCCGGACGCCGTCGTCCTCAACCTCGGCATCGGCGGCCACCGCGCCGTCGACCTGGAGGAGCGGTGGGAGCGCGACGTCGCGCCGGCCGCGCCCGACGTCCTCACGGTGTATGTGGGCGTCAACGACACCTGGCGTCGCTTCGACTCCGACGACGCGACGAGCGCCGAGGCGTTCGAGGCCACGTACCGCCGCCTGCTCGACCGGGTGCCCGGCAGCCCGCGGCTCGTGCTGGTCGAGCCGTTCCTGCTGCCGGTGCGCGACGAGCAGCGCGGCTGGCTGGAGGACCTCGACGGCAAGCGGGACGTCGTCGCGCGCCTGGCCGCCGAGACCGGCGCCGCGCTGGTGCCGCTGCACACGCTGCTGACCCGCGCGGCCGAGGACGCCGGCGCCGCGGCGCTCGCCCCGGACGGCGTGCACCCGACGCCGCCGGCGTCCCGGATGATCGCGGACGCCTGGCTGGCCGCGTACGCTGGCTCTACACAAACGATTCTCGATAACGATCGGACGAACGACGTGGGGCAGCAGGCATGACGGACGCGCTCAGCTCGATCAGCGGCCTGGAGCGCGGGCTGCTCTCCGACCAGATCTACGACCTCGTGAAGTCGATGATCAAGACGTCGCAGCTCGCCCCGGGGGAGCAGCTCGTCGAGTCGCAGCTCGCCCGCCGCCTCCAGGTCAGCCAGGCCCCGGTGCGCGACGCGCTCAAGCGCCTCGCCCACGAGGGCCTGGTGACGCACGTGCGCCACCAGGGCAACTTCGTGGCGCAGTACTCCGACGAGGAGGCGCAGCAGGCCAAGCAGGCGCGCGTCGCGCTCGAGGCGTTGGCCGGCCGGCTCGCGTGCGGGCAGCTCGCGCCCGAGACCCGCTCCAGCCTGGAGAAGGTCATCGACGAGATGCACGGCGCCGTCGACGCGGCCGACCTCCCCGCCTTCCGCGAGCTCGACTTCGGGTTCCACCGCGCCGTCATCGAGGCCAGCGGCAACACCTACCTGCCGCGCATGTGGGACATCATCGAGCCCAGCCTCCGGTCCATGCACCTGCTCGGCGACCCCGAGTTCACCGGCGACTGGCACCAGGTGGCCGACTGGCACCGCAGCCTGCTCGACGTGCTCGACGACGGCGACGCCGACGCCGCGTCCGCGCTCTTCGAGGCGCACGCGGCGGGCACGCTGCTCGACGGCGAACCTGACGGCTCGCAGGACGCCGCCGGCTGACCAGCTACACCCGCCAGCCCGTGGCGGCGGCCCAGGCCTCCGCCCGGGCGGTGATCTCCGCGATCAGCCCGCCCTTGGCGTCGGCGTAGTGGTTCATGCTCGGCCAGTCGCGGGCCGCGAGCTCGCGCTTGAGCGCCGCGTAGGCGGCACGGTCGTCGGCGTCGTGCCGGAGCCGGTCGCGGAACAGCAGGTGCCTCCGCTCCCAGTCGCCGCCCGCCGGGCAGACATGGACGTGCACGTCGCGCTCCGGCGTGCGGACCAGGCGGTGGCCGGGCTCCCGCACGCGCAGCTCGTACCCCGCGGCGAGGAGCGCGGGCAGGTACGCGTCCTCGTCCTCGACGTCGGGCACGCTGACGTCGATGTCCACGATCGGCTTGGCCGCGAGGCCCGGCACCGACGTCGACCCCACGTGGTCCACCCGCACCGCCGTCGGGCCCAGGGCGGCCACGATGCGCTCGCGCTCCCGCGCGAACCGCGCCGGCCACGCCGGGTCCGGCTCGACGAGGACGATCTGGCGCTTCTCGATCCCACCCACCAGCTCGACCGCGTCGTCGGGTGCGCCGCTCATCCCTGCGCCTCCCACTCCGGCGCGAGCACCGACCAGACCTCGATGTCCTGCCGCACGCCGCGGTGCTCGTGGTGCTCGCGCAGCACCCCGTCGCGCCGCATCCCCAGCCGGCGGGCGACCGCGATGCTCGCCGCGTTGCCCGACGCCGCCCACCACTCGACGCGATGGATGCCGCGCTCGCGGACGGCCCAGTCGATGATGACGCGCGCGGCCCGGGTCACCAGACCGCGCCCCGCGGCGGTCGGCTCCAGCCAGCAGCCCGCCTCGGCCGTGCCCTGCGCCACGTCCATCGTGCGGAAGAGGACGCCGCCCACCAGCGTGCCGTCCAGCCAGATGCCGTAGAGACGCCCGCTGTCCGTCGCGGCCTTCTGCGCATACGACTCGAGGAACGACCGGCTCGACTCCAGGTCCGTGATCCGGTCCGCCAGGCCGATGAACCGCCCGACGAACTCCCGGCCGCGGTCGATCGTCGCCAGCAGCTCCTCCGCGTGCCACGGTTCCAGCGGCCGCAGCTCCGCGCCGTCGTCACCCAGCGACCTCGCGAACATCGTTCCTCCCCGCGCCTGGCCCGGCCGGCCTGCCGGACCGGGGGATCCTCCCACGGGACCGGCGCGGGGCGTCCGACTCTCGTTAAAATTCGCCGGTGGACGCAGGATGGTTCGAGGAGACGACGGCGCGCAGCGCCGTCGGCCGCGAGGCGCGCTCGGTCGCGTGGGAGCGCACTCCGCTGGGCCCGCCGGACGAGTGGCCCGTCGCGCTGCGGCACGCCGTCCGGCTGTGCTTCTCCACGCGGTTCCCCGTGATGATGGTCTGGGGCCCGGAGCTCACCCTCATCTACAACGACGGCTACCGCGCCATGCTCGGCACGGACAAGCACCCGGGGGCGCTGGGCGCGCCGGCCGCGGCCGTGTGGGACGAGATCTGGCACGACGTCGGCCCGCTGTTCGAGCACGTCCTGGCCACCGGCGAGCCGACGTGGAGCCGGGACCTGCTCCTGACCATGAACCGGTCGGGGTTCGACGAGGAGACCTACTTCACCTTCTCCTACAGCCCGCTGCTGGACGACGACGGGCGCATCGCCGGGGTCCTCGACATCGCGACGGAGACCACGCTGGAGGTGGTGAACCAGCGGCGGCTCTCCACGCTCGGCGAGGTGCACGCCGCGCTCCCGACCTCCTTCGACGACCTCCCGGCGTTCCTGCGGCCGGTGCTCGACGTCCTCGCGCGCAGCGCCGACCTGTCCCGGGCCGCGGTGTACGACGCCACGGGTCAGGACCTCCTCCTGGAGACCGGCGGACCGGCGGCGGACGACGAGCGCGCCCTGGTCGCCCGCGCCCTCGACTCCGGCGAGCTGCTGACGGTCGACGGCGCGGTGGTGAAGCCGATGCGCTCGGGCGTCGGCCGCGGGGTGCTCGCCGTGCTGGTGCTGCGCGGCACGTCGGTGCGTCCCTGGGACGCGGACTACTCGCGCTTCCTGGCGGTCGTGGCCACGACCGTCGCGGCGACCCTGCGCGACGTGGTGCGCCGCCGGGACGCGGACGACGACCTGCGCAGCCGCGCCCGGCGCTCCGAGGAGGGGCGGGTGCGGGCCACCGAGGTGTCGCTGGCCCTGCAGCGGGCGGTGCTCACCGATCCGCCGCAGCTGGACGACCTCGACGTGGTGGTGCACTACCAGCCGGCCGCGCTCGAGCGCGACATCGGCGGGGACTGGTACGACGCCTTCACGACACGCGACGGCGCGACGACGCTGGTCATCGGCGACGTCGTCGGGCACGACCTCGGTGCCGCGGTGGCGATGGGCCAGCTGCGCGCCCTGGTGCGGGCCATCGCCTACGACAACAGCCACCAGACGCCCGCGCGGGTCCTGGAGCGGGTGGACGCGGCGGTCGACGGGCTGCTCGTCGCCGGCGCGGGCACGGCCACCGTCCTCGTGGCCAGGGTCGAGCAGACGGCGGACCAGCGGGCTCGCGGCGCCCGCACGGTGCGCTGGTCGAGCGCGGGTCACCTGCCCCCGGTCCTGGTGCGGGCCGACGGGACGAGCGAGGCGCTGTGGGTCGACAACGACCTCGTCCTCGGCGTGGTCCCCGCGACCGCGCGCCGGGACCACGTCGTCGAGATCCTGCCCGGCGACACGCTCGTGCTGTACACCGACGGGCTGGTCGAGGTCCGGACCGAGCCCCTGCGGCAGCGGGTGACCCGTCTCGCCCGCGTGCTGGAGGGCACGCACGCGGCCGAGCTGGACGGGCTCCTGTCCGCCGCGCTCACCGGGATGCTGTCGGAGACGGTGGAGGACGACGTCGCGATCGTCGCGGTGCGCGCCTGTCCGCAGCGGCCCGCCGTCGAGACCTCCCGTCAGCCCGCGACGGCCCGGTCGGCGACGCCGTAGAGCCGCGCGGCCGTCCCCGACCAGACGGCGGCCGTGGCCGCGTCGTCGAGCGCGGGCAGGGCGCCGGAGGTCCGCGCGACGATCTGGGCGTACGGGGCGACGCGTGCGGACATCGGCCAGTCGCTGCCGAACAGCAGCCGGTCCGGGCCGAGCAGATCGACGGCGGCGCGGGCGGCCGCCGCGACGCGGCCGGCGTCGGCCGGAGCCGTCGTGTGGAGGCCCGACAGCTTGGCGTGCGCGCGAGGGCGGGCGGCGACGGCGGCGAGGGCGTCGCGCCAGGCGTCGTCGGGGTCGCCCGTGCCGAGGCCCAGGTGGCAGACGACGACGTCGAGGTCCGGGTGTCGCCCGGCGAGGGCGTCGACGGCCGGGAGCTGGTCGGGGCGCACCAGCGTCTCGAGCACCCGGCCGGAGGCGGCCAGGCCCTCGCACAGCGCGTCCAGGCCGGCGACGTCGGACAGGTCCGCCACGCCGCCGGGGACGGCGAGCCGCAGGCCCGCGACGGGGACGCCGTCGTCGATCAGCGCCTGCGCCATCCCGGCCCAGGCGTGCGGGTCGTCCGGGCGCGCGTCGTACTGGAGCACGACCGGTCCGGGCAGCGGGCCGTGCGCGACGGCCCGCCGCGCGAGCCAGCGCGCCTCGCCCTCCGTGTCCGCGGCCTGCACGGCCACCGCGGCGCGCACGGGCACCGGCGACGTCGCGACGGCGCGGGCCAGGTCGTCGGGCCCCACCTCCGCAGGCAGCCCGAGCCCGTCGTGGAACCACGAGATCCGCATGGCCGCCGTGTCCCACAGGTGCACGTGCGCGTCCACGACCCCGTCCACGCCCTCGCCGAACGGGCGGTTTGCGCCGTTATGCGGTGCCATGCGACCCGATAACGGTGTCAACCGCCTGTTCGGCAGCGCTTGCGATCGCGTCGAGCTCCGACCACAGGTGGTCGGGGACGACGGCGTCGGCGGCGTCGGCGAAGACGTCCACCTCGGCGGGGGTGCGCGCGCCCACGACGACGGCCTCGACGCCCGGCACGCGGAGCGGCCAGCGGACGGCAGCGGTGGGCAGGTCGATCCCCTCGCGGTGGCACGCGGCCGCCATGCGCAGGGCCCGGTCGACCTGGTCCGGCGACGCGGGGTGGTAGTCGAAGAACGGCGCCGCGACCGGGTCGGCGAGCACGCCGGAGTTGTAGACCCCCGCCGCGACGACCCCGACGCCGCGCTCGCGGGCGGCCGGCAGCAGGTCGTCCAGGGCCGTGCGGTCGATCAGCGTCACCCGCCCGGCCGGCATGACGACGTCCAGCTCGCCGGCCGCCCCGCGGACCAGTCGCGCCACGGGCGCGTTGCGCCCCATCCCCACGCCGACGGCGCGCACGACGCCCTGGTCGCGCAGCTCCAGCAGCGCGGGCAGGGCGCCATGCCTCGGGTGCAGCGCCTCGTCGACGTCCGCCGGGTCGTGCAGGTAGAGCAGGTCGACGCGGTCGGTGCCGAGCCGGGCGAGGCTGGCCTCCAGAGACCGCAGCACGCCGTCGCGGCTGAGGTCGCCGACCGTCCGGCCGCCCGGCCCGCCGGTGCCGCCCGACGGGACGGGCACGCCGTCGGCGTCGACGATCACGCGCCCCACCTTGGTGGCGATGACGACCGAGTCCCGGTCGACCCCGGCGAGGGCGGCACCGAGCCGCAGCTCGCTGACGCCCTCGCCGTAGTGCGGCGCGGTGTCGAAGAAACGGATCCCGCGCTCGAGCGCGCGGGCGACCGTCGCCTCGGCGTCGGCCTCCGCCACGGGCGCGAACAGGTTGCCGATCGGCGCGCAGCCGAGGCCGAACGACGACGCGGCGAGCCCCGCGCCGGGGGCCTCGGCCGGCGGGGTCAGCGGGCGGAGTCCTGCGCGGAACGCCATGCCTCGAACTCCCCTCGGGTGTCGGGGGTCAGCGGGTAGTAGTCGCTGAGGCGGGCGCCCTCGTCGAGCCGCCGCCGGCTGAAGACCTCCCACTCCTCGTGGTCCTGCGCGGACGCGACCACCTGGTCGGCCATCGCGCGGGGCACGATGACGGGGCCGTCGTCGTCCGCCACGACGAGGTCGCCCGGCATGCACAGCACGCCGCCGACGGCGACGGGCACGTCGTAGGCCCAGGGGAACAGCTCGGACTGCGAGGCGTAGTGCGGCGTGACGCCGGTGGACCACACGGGCAGGCCGAGGTCGGCGATCTTGCCCGAGTCGCGGATGCGGCCGTCGACGACCATGCCCGCGCCGCCCTTGCGCTGGAAGTAGCGGGCGAGGATGTCGCCCACGCAGCCCGAGAAGCGGCTGCCGAACGCCTGGACCACCAGCACGTCTCCGGGCTGCACCGCCTCGAGCACGTGCCACAGCGCGGTGTGCCGCTCCACGTACTCCTGCTCGTCGCCGGCGGCGAGGTCCTCCCGCTGCGGCATGAACTGCAGGGTCAGCGCGTTGCCGACGACGCGGTAGCCGGGCCGCAGCGGCCGCGGGCCCTCGACGAACGAGTGCCGGATGCCGAGGCCGTGGAGCTTGGCGCAGGCCGTCGCCGCCGACACCTGGCCGAGCCGCTCCAGGGACTCGGCGTCCGCCCGCTCGTACGCGCCGCCGCGCACGGGCAGCGAGATCTCGGGCCGCACGAGCCCGGCGCCGGGGTCGGAGGGCAGGGCGTCGACAGGCAGCCCGTCGGTGAGGGCTTCGGTCATGGTCGGGCTCCTTCGTGGTGCTGGTGGTGACGTGGCGCGCGGCCGGCGGGTGCGGTGAGCAGGACGACGTCGGCTCGGTGGCTCGGCGGCAGCTCGACGAGCAGGTCGGGGGCGTCGAGCGGGACGGTCGCGACGGTCCGGGCGCCGGCGCGGCCGGCCGACGCCGTGGACGGGCCGGGCCAGACCCCGCCGTCCTCGCCGCGCACGACGACGCCCGTCAGGCGCTCCTCGCCGAACCGCGAGGGCCGCACGCGCACGCGCCGGGCGTGCGTGGGGGAGAGGTTGACGAGGCTGAGCTCGACGCACCGGGTGCCGTCGCCCAGATCGAGGTATCCGTCGCCAGATCGACCCTCGGTACCTCGATCTCGCGACGGGTACCTCGATCTCGCGTCGAGGGACGTGACGAGGGCGGCGACGTCGGGCGGCAGGCCGGGGCGCTGCCGGTCGGCGTCGGTGTACGCGACGGCGGCGAACGGCAGCCCGCCGTTGTACAGGGTCTGCGGCGTGCCGGTGACCAGCTGCCCCAGCACCTCCGTGACGACCGGGTTGGCGCGCTGCCAGAAGTGCAGGTGCACCGTCTCGGGGTCCACCGGCTCGGCGTCCATCACCGCCACGCGCCGGGCGAGCTGGCCGAGCGCCATCGACAGTGCGCGCTCCGGGTAGTCCGGCAGCGAGCCGTCGAGGAACGCGAGCCACGGGCCCTCGTGACCCGCCTCGACCTTGTCGCGGAACGGGCGGACCTCGTCGGAGCCGGGGACGCCGTCGAGCACGCGGTCGAGGCGCTTGCGGTCGGCGTCGTCGCGCGTCCACCACCACAGCCAGGTGGGCAGGTCGAGCTGGAGCGGGCCGAAGTCGAACCAGCCGTCGGCTCCGTACCGGTAGGGCACGAGCGTCGCGGGTTCGGCGGCGTGCGGCCCGAGCCGCTCGAGCCAGCTGCCGCGCAGGCTGAACGGCGTCTCGGTGACGGGCGCGGTGATCGCGTGGTCCAGCGCCGTGTCGAGCATGGTGCGCACCAGGTCGAGCGGCCCGTCGTCGCGCGCCCCCGAGGCGCCCGACACGAACGACGCGTTGATCGCGCCGATCAGCGTGCTCATGCCCACCGAGTGCAGGCCGTGCGGCCAGGTCCAGCCGTAGTGCCCGCCGTACCAGGCGCCGTCGTGCAGGCCGCCGACGACGCCGTCGGGCGCGACGTTGTCGGGTATGAGGCCGCCTGGTGCGGACCCGGTGGCGGCGCGCTCGCGCCAGCCGTCGACGTACCGCGCCACCCACGCGGCGGACGCGGCGTCGCCGTCGTACAGCCACCGGTTGGTGACGAGGGACGTCGCGGCGAGGTTGACCGCCGTGTCGCCCGCCGCCCGGCGCTGGAGCTCGTCGCCCATGAGCTGGGCGCGGGCCGGGTCCTCGAGATCCTTCCAGCGTTGAATGCCGGGCAGCCCGTGCAGCGGCAGGCCGTACGCCTCCATGTAGTCGAGCGACGCCGGGTACGTGAGCCACTCGGTGCCCAGCCCGGGCAGGGGGCCCCGCGCGCCGTTGTGCGGCGCGGTGATGAGGTTCCGCGCCGGGTCGTAGTTGCCGTGCGCCGGGTCCGTGTACAGCGCGGCGAACCGGCGCGCGCGCTCGGCGAACCGCTCGTCGCCGGGGTCGGCGGCGCACAGGCCGTAGAAGAACAGCAGCGACTCGCCCTGGTGGAACCAGTCGTACCCGTTCTCGTACTCGCCCGTGAGCATGCCGCCCTCGGTGAGCTGTGCCGTCACGCCCTCGAAGTGGTGCTTCGCCGCGTCGAGGATCTCGTCGCTGCCGCCCAGGGCGTAGAACGCGGGCCAGTTGAAGAACGGCTCGTACAGGTCGTCCACGCCGTCGCGGTGCTCGAAGCCGCCCGCGTGCAGGATGCGCCCGTCGGGCCCGGTGTAGCGGGCGGAGAAGAGGCGCCAGGCCTCCTCCGTCGCGTCGAACAGGCGCCGCTCGAGCACCGCCCAGGCGGGGACCTCGTGCAGCGGCGTCGTGGGGATGCGGGGTGGCGTCGCGGGTGCGGTCATGTGCTCAGCCCTTCGTCGCCCCGGCCACGAGGCCGCCGATGATGTGCCGCTGCATGAGGACGAAGAACAGGATCGCGGGACTCACCGCCAGCAGCAGGGTCGGGAAGACGGTCGTGTAGTCGGTGGAGAACTCGCCCACGGCCGCGTACACGCCGGTCGTCACGGTGTAGATGCCGGAGCTCGGGCCCAGGATGATCTGCGGGCTGACGAAGTCGTTCCAGACGCTGATCGAGTTCAGCACGACGATCGTCGCGACGACCGGCTTCATGATCGGGAAGATGCACGACCAGAACGCGCGGATCTTGCCCGCGCCGTCCAGGGCGGCGGCCTCGTCGATGTCGCGGGGCACGGTGCGCAGGTAGGCGGCGAACAGGAAGATCGTCACCGGCAGCGTGGCCGCCGTCTCGAACAGGATGAAGCCCGGGATGGTGTTGATGAGACCCAGCACCCGCAGCACGAAGACGACGGGGATCAGCGTCACCTGGCCGGGGATGAACAGGCCGGACACGAAGAGCAGCAGCAGGCCCAGGTGCCACTTCGACCGACCGCGCGCGATGACGTACGCGACCGGCGCGGCGAGCGCGATGCCGCACACGTTGACCAGCGCCACGAAAAGCAGCGTCACGCCGTAGGCCCGCACCACGTTGAACTTCGCGCTGGTGAGCGCGGCCTGCAGGTACTCCAGGCTGAACGTGTCCGGGGTGATCGCCAGCGGCGAGGAGATGATCGCGTCCTGCGGCTTGAAGGCGTTGATCACCATGATGTACAGCGGCACCACCATGACCAGCGCCACCAGGCCCAGCACCACCCACTTGAGCACCGTGCCCACGCCGGGCAGGGGGCGGCGGCGGGTGCGCGACGCCGGTCGTGCGGGCGCCGGGGCAGCGGCCGGCGGGGTCACGGGGGTCGTCGGGTGCGTCGTCGTCGCCATCAGTCGGCCACCTTCTTCTCCGCGCCGCGTCGCGCGAACGTCACCGCGAGGCCGAGCACGGCCGTGACGAGCAGCAGGATCACGGACTGCGCCGCGCCGAACCCGAGCTCGGACTGGCCGAACGAGTCCCGCAGGATCTGGTACACGATCGTCTGGGTCGAACCGGCGGGTCCGCCGTCGGTCAGGGCCAGGACGACGTCGTAGACCTTGAGCAGCCCCACCAGCGTGAGGACGAGGTTCACGGTGAACACCGGGGCGATGAGCGGCAGCGTGACGTTGCGGAACTGCTGCCACTTCGAGGCGCCGTCGACGGTGGCGGCCTCGTAGTACTCGGTGGGCACCGACTTGATGCCCGCGAGGAACAGGATCATGTTGAAGCCGAAGTGCGCCCACACGATCGTGAGGATCACGCTCGCCTTGGCGAACGTGACCTCGGTGAGGAACGGCAGCGGCGCGACGCCGAGGTGACCCAGCAGGCCGTTGACCGCGCCCTCGGGGGACAGCATCGCGGACCAGAGGAACCCGATGATCAGCGAGCTGATGATGTACGGGTAGAAGAAGATCGTGCGGAGCAGGGTGTTCGCGCGGCTGTTGCCGGCGATGAGCGCGGCGATGAACAGCCCGACCGCGTTGCACAACACGGTGCCGCAGAAGGCGACGACGGCGGTGAAGATCGCCGCGTCCACGGTGCGCGGGTTGCGGAACGCCTCCGTGTAGTTGTCGAAGCCGATGAACGTGAAGTTCAGGCTGTAGCCGTTCCAGTCGGTCAGGCTCAGCACGAACGCCAGGAACATCGGCACGATGAACATCGCCAGGAAGACCAGGACGGCGGGGCCGCCCATGACGATGCCGGGCAGACGGTCGCGCCACACGCGCGCCGCCGGGCGGCGGCGCGCGCGGGCGAGGGGGAGGGTGGCAGCCATCGTCAGCCGATCGTGGCGGTGAACCAGTCGTCCATCGCGGAGTCGACCTCGTCGGCCGAGGTGCCGCCGATGAGCGCCTGCGTCTGCGCGTTGATCTCGTCCGAGTAGCCGGCGGGCAGGGTGCGCTCGCCGTAGCCCTGGCCGGTCGGCGTGTACGCCTCCGCGGGGGTGTCCGCGACGATCTGCAGGAGCTCCTTGCCCAGGTCGTCCATCTCGTACTCGTAGCCGTCGCGGAAGTTGCCGTCGACCTCGAGCTGGCTGGCCACCGCGTCCTGGTCGGTCACGAGGAACTCGACGAGCTTGGCCGCGGCGTCCTGGTTCTCGCTGGTCTTGAGGATCGAGTACGGGCTGGCGATGTTCGCGCCCATGGCGGGGCCGGCGACGCCGTCGACGGCGGGGGCGCGGAAGACGCCGATCTCGGCCTTGTCCTCCGCCTTCGCCTCGGTGCCGGCGAACCAGCTGCCCATCGGGTAGATCGCGCTCTTGCCGGAGAGGAACGCCTGCTCGGCGTCGGGGTACTTGATGCCGAGGGCGTCCTTGGGGACGTAGCCCTTCGCCACCCAGTCGGCGTAGGTCGCGACGGCGTCGCCGTAGGTGTCGGAGAACGTGGCCTCGCCCGAGCTCATGTGCGCGAACCAGTCCGGGTCCTCGCCGACGATCGACGGGAGGCCGAGCGCCTGGAGCGAGTGGCTCGTCATCCAGTCGCCGCCGGTCTGCAGCGGCGTCCAGCCCGCGTCCTTGAGCTTGCCGAGGGCCGCGGTGAGCTCCTCCACGCTGGTCGGGGTCTCCGTGATCCCGGCCTCCTCGAACGCTGCCTTGTTGTAGAAGAAGAGGCTCTGCAGCTGGAACCCGATGCCGGCCATGTAGTACTTGCCGTCGATCGAGTACTGGTCGGCGAGCGGGCCGGACGTCGCCCAGTCGTACCGGGACAGGTCGACGAGCTCGGGGGCGAGGTCCGTGGTCGGCGGCAGCGACTGGACGACGTCGGGCGCGTCGCCCGCGGTGAGCAGGCGGGGGAGCGCGGCGGCGACACCCTCGGCACCCGGGTTCTGGACGACGACGTCGATGCCGGGGTTCGCGTCCTCGAACGGCTTGACCAGCTCGTTCCAGTACTCCTCGGTGAGGTTCGGGGTGACGTTGACGAGCATGCTCACCTCGGTGGTGCCGCCGGATCCGCCGTCGTCGTCGGAGCCGGCGCAGCCGGTGAGCGCGAGGGCGGCGACCGTGAGCGTGCCCACGCTCGCCAGGGTGCGGTGCTTGATCATCGTTGATCCTCTCGGGTTGCCGCCCCGCCGGGGACGCTGCTGTGCGTGCCCGGAGTTCGGCCGTGCGGCTGTGGATGACGTCCGGTGTGGAGGGACGACTGGGACACTAATCGATAATCGTTGGATTGGGAAGAAGGTGCCCCGAAGGCGGCGATCTCACACCCGGGGCGTCCCGGGGCGTGGCGCGTCGCCCATAGGCTGGACGGGTGACCTCCGCAGCCCCCGCCGTGCAGCGGCCGGGCGGTACCCCGAGCGTGCCGCCGCGGCCCTGGTGGCTCGTCGCCGCCGGGCCCGCCGCCGTCCTGGCCGCCGTCCTCGCCGTGCTGGCGGGAGGCGCCTACTCCGGCGCCTTCCAGGCGCTCAGCGGCTTCACCGACCCGGGCGCGATCGTGCGCTACGGCCTGCCCGTGACCACCGTGCTCACCGAGCTGAGCGTCTCCGTGACCCTCGGCTCGCTCCTCGTGGCGGCGTGCCTGGTACCGCCGGGCCGCGCCCAGACGCGGGCGCTGACGACCGCCGGGGCCGCCAGCGCCGTGTGGGCCGTGGCCGCCGTCCTGCAGCTCGTCCTCCGGTACGCGAACATCTCCGGGACGTCGCCGGCCTCGCCCGCGTTCGGGCAGGGCCTCGCGCAGTTCGTCACCGACCTGGACCTCGGCAGGCTCTACCTCGCGATCATCGTCGTCGCCGCCCTCACGTCGGCGCTGGCCATGGCCGTGCGCGGGGCGGTGGGCGCCCTGTGGACCACGGTGCTGCCGCTCGCGGCCCTCGCCATGCAGTCCACGACCGGCCACGCCTCCGGCGCCGCTGACCACGAGCTCGCCGTCGGCGCGATGCTGCTGCACCTGGTCGGCGCTGCCGTGTGGGTGGGCGGCCTGGGCGCGCTGCTCGTCGTCGTGCTCACGCGCGGCGAGGACAAGGGGCGCGACGACGGCCGCACCGCCGCGGCCGCCGTCGCCCGCTTCTCCCCGGTCGCCGGGTGGTGCTTCGCCGCCGTGGGCATCTCCGGCATCCTCAACGCCTGGCTCCGCATGGGGTCGTGGGGCGACCTGCTCACCCCGTACGGCGTGCTGCTGCTCGTCAAGGCGCTGCTCATGGTGGCGCTGGGCGGGTTCGGCTTCGCGCACCGGATGTGGGTCGTGGACCGGCTCGGCCGCGCCGACTCCGCCGGCGCCGTGCGCCGCCTGTTCTGGCGGCTGCTGGCCGTCGAGCTGCTCGTCATCGGCGCCGTCTCCGGCGTCGCCGTCGCGCTCGGGTCCACGGCGCCGCCCGTGCCGGACGAGGTGCCGGTCGACGTCACGCCCGCCTTCCAGCTCACCGGCCAGGCGCTGCCGCCCGAGCCGACCATGGCCCGCTGGTTCACCGAGTGGAGCCTCGACCCGCTGCTCGCGTTCGCGTGCGTGGCCGGGCTCGTGGTCTACCTGCGCTGGGTGCGGCGGCTCGCGCGGCGCGGCGACGCGTGGCCCGCGGGGCGCACCGTGTCGTGGTGCCTGGGCATGGTCGTGATGTTCTGGGTGACCAGCGGCGGCCCGGCCGTGTACGGCCACGTGATCTTCAGCGGCCACATGGTGCAGCACATGATCCTGGCGATGCTGGCGCCGCTGTTCCTCGTGCTCGCCGCGCCCGTCACGCTGCTCCTGCGCGCCATCCCGGCCCGTAAGGACGGCAGCCGCGGGCCGCGCGAGTGGGTGCTCGGCCTGGTGCACTCCCGGTTCGGCCAGTTCATCGCGCGCCCGGTGGTGGCCGCGGTGCTCTTCGCCGGCGGCATGATCGCGTTCTACTACACGCCCGCGTTCGAGTTCGCGCTGCGCAACCACGCCGGGCACGTGTGGATGATCGTGCACTTCACGCTCGTGGGGTACCTGTTCGCCAACGCGCTGGTCGGCATCGACCCGGGACCGAAGCGCCCGCCGTACCCGCAGCGCCTGCTGCTGCTCTTCGCCACGATGGCGTTCCACGCGTTCTTCGGCGTCGTGCTCACCTCCGGCACCTCGCTGCTCGTCGCCGACTGGTTCGGCAACATGGGCCGCCCCTGGGGCCTGCCCGCCATCGAGGACCAGCAGCGCGGCGGCGGCGTCGCGTGGGGCATCGGCGAGCTGCCCACGCTCGCCCTCGCCATCGCCGTCGCCGTGCAGTGGACGACGTCGGACGAGCGCGAGGCGCGCCGCCGCGACCGGAAGGCCGACCGCGACGGCGACGCCGAGCTCACCGCATACAACGAGATGCTCGCCAAGATGGCGGACCGCGACGACAAGACCCCGCCGAGGTAGTCCAGGTCTCCGCGAGGTAGTGGCCCGGTCCACTACCTCGCGGAGAGATGCACTACCTCGCGGAGAGTTGAGCTACCTCGCGGAGGTCCGTCAAGGCGTCGACGTGCGCGGGGACGGGCTCGCGGGTGTCGGCGTCGGGCACGGCGGGCCCCACGACGCGCCGCACGGGGACGTGCCCGCCCCAGCCGCCTGCGGCGACGTCGGCCGGGTCGTCGACGGGCGCACCGGCGCGGGCCTTCATCGACGCCTCGCGCAGCGGCACGGCCAGCACCGCCGTCGCGGCGAGCTCCTTGCGGGTGGCGGGGCGCAGCGTCGCGGACCGGCCGGGCGCCATGTGGTCGACGACGGCGTCCAGCGCGCGGGCGCGCTCGGCGTCGTCCGTGACGAGGCGGGCCGTGCCGATCACGACCGCCGACCGGTAGTTCATCGAGTGGTGGAAGCCGGACCGCGCCAGCACGAGCCCGTCGAGCTCGGTCACCGTGACGCAGACGGTCGCGTCCGTCGCCCCGACCAGCCAGCGCGCCGCCACCGACCCGTGGACGTACAGCGTGCCGCCGTCGTCCGGGCCGTCGAGGTCGACCGCGTAGGCGCAGGGCAGCACGACCGGGTGCCGGTCCGCGCCCTCGCCGACGTCGACGCCGAGGTGCGCGACGAGGCCGTCGGCGAGCAGGGCGTGCAGCGCGGCCCGATCGGCGACGGCGCGGTTCCGGCCGCGCCGCACGGTGGTCCTCGAGGTGGGGGAGAGAGCGTCCATGGCACTACCGTGGTCCCCTGGTGGCCTGTAGTCACGAGCCATTCCTCGTGAGGTTCGGCAGGCCACTTCGCCCCCTGTCGTCCCGTCCTGTCCCCGGGAGTCCCATGCCCGCGCTCCCCGTCCGCCTCGAGCGCGGCGGTCGCGACCCGCTCGGCGCGCAGCTGTCCGGCCAGGTCCGCGACCTGGTCTCCCGCGGCACGCTGCGGCGCGGCGACCGGCTGCCCAGCACGCGCGCGCTCGCCGCGGACCTCGGCGTCGCCCGCTCGGTGGCCGAGCAGGCGTACGACCAGCTCGTGGCCGAGGGATGGCTGACGGCGCGCCACGGGGCGGGCACGTTCGTCGCCGCCGACGCCGTGCCCCGTCCCGCGCCCGGACCGCGCCGGGCCGCGGGGCCGGGCAACGGCCTCGTGCGCCTGAGCACGGGCGAGCCGTGGATCGACCCCCGCCACCGCGCGGGTTGGCGGCGGGCGTGGCGGGAGGTGTCGGCGGCGACGCCGCCGCGGGGTTACGACGACCCGTGCGGCCTGCCCCCGCTCCGAGCGGCGCTCGCCGAGCGGCTCGCCCGCACCCGGGGCCTCGTCGTCGACGCCGACGAGGTGGTGGTCACCGCCGGGACGACGGCCGGGTTCCGCGACCTGCTCGGCGTGCTGCCAGCGGGGCCCGTGGGCATCGAGGACCCGGGATACCGTGCCGCCGTGGCGACCGTGCGCGCCGCGGGCCGCTCCGTCGTCGACCTGCCGGCCGAGGCGCGCCACGACGAGGAGGCCCTGCGCGGGCTGGCTGCCGCATATGTGACGCCGGCGCACCAGCACCCGCTCGGCCGGGTGATGCCGGCCGACGACCGGCGCGCGCTGCTCGCCGCGTCGCGGGCCACGGGGGCGGTGGTGGTCGAGGACGACTACGACTCCGAGCTGCGCTACGACGTGGCGCCGGTGCCCGCGCTGGCGGCGCTCGGCCGCGACCGCGTCGCGTACCTCGGCACGGCGTCGAAGTCCGCGCCGCCCGGGCTGCGGATCGGGTGGCTGGTGCCGCCTCCGGCGATGCTCGACGACGTCGTCCGGCAGCGCGCCGTCATGCACGACGTCGCGGCGTGGCCCACGCAGCGGGCCCTGCTGACGCTGCTGCGGGACGGCTGGCTCGACGCCGTCCTGCGCACCGCGCGGCGCGTGTACGCCGAGCGCGCGGCGCGGGTCGCCGCGGTGCTGGCGCCGCACGCGGAGCCGGCCGCGACGTCCGCCGGCATGTACTCGACCTGGCTCCTGCCGCAGCAGGCCGCGCTGTCCGCGCGCGACGCCGCCCGGCGGGCGGGCTTCGACCTGCCGCTCCTGTCCGACGTGTGCCGGACGGCCGCGCTCACCGGCGTCGTCGTCGGGTTCGGCGGGGTGGACGATGCCGAGCTCGACCGCGCGCTCGCGGCGATCCGGGCGGGACTGGGCGGGTGACGTAGCGATGGGTCGCCGTCAGCGCTGGTCACGACGACCCATCGCTACGTCACCGGCTGGCCGCCGGGCTACAGCAGGCCGTCCACGACCTTCGCCGCGAGGCCCAGCGCCGTCGTCGTGCCGAGCCCGTCGGCGACGGTCACGGTGGTGACGCCCGGCGCCGGGTCGGCGACGACGAACGGCGTGCCGGCGAACGGCCCGCGGCGCGGGCGGGGCACGGCGAGGTCGGGCACCGACCAGCGCCGCCGCACCTCTACCGGCCGCCCGAGCAGAGCCTCTGCCTCGCGCAGCAGCAGGGTGTCGGCGGTCTCGGAGCGCTCGGGGTCGCGGTCGAGCCCCGCGCCGTCGCGGCGGTCGGCGTCCGTGCGTCGCGCCTCGCCGAGGAGCAGCGTGTCGCCGTGCGGGGTGAACGCGAGGTGCACGCCGGCGTCGAGCAGCCCGGGGGCGCTCGTGCGCAGGCGCTCGCGCACGTCGGCCAGCGCGGGGGAGTGCGCCGTGGCGGCGTCGCGCAGCAGGCTCGTGCCGCCGAGCACGGCGGGTCCGGCGGCATCGTGCCGGCGGCCCGGCGTCGCGACCTGCAGCACCTGGCGCACGTCGGGGCGCAGCCCGGCGCGCGCCGTCTCGTCGGGGAAGAACCGGTCCAGGTCGGGCCCGACGGCGACCAGCACGCGGCGTGCCACGACCTCGCCGCGCGACGTGCGCACCAGGGTGCGGCCCGTGCCGGCCTCGAAGGTGAGCGCCGTCGTCGACCAGGCGACGTCGGCCCGCGGTCGCGAGTCGAGCGCGGCGGCGAGCGCCCGGAGGGCGTCGCGCGGCTCGACGCGCAGGTCGAGCGGGAGGAACGCGCCGCCGACGACGTCGCCCGTGCTCGTCAGCCCGGCACGCTCGGCGGCCTGCGCGGCGTCGAGGAGCAGCGCGTCGCCGTCGCGGGCGGCGACGAGGTCGTCCAGGACGGCGAGCTCGTCCTCCGCGCGCGCCACGACGACGGCGCCGGTGTCCTTGACCCAGAAGCCTGCCTCCCGGCCGAGCTTGAGCCAGCGCTCGCGCGACGCCAGCGCGCACGACAGGGTCGCGGCGTCCTGCGTGGTGACGGCGACGTGGCCGCTGCGCCGGGCGGACGCGCCGTCGGGCCGCGGGTCGCGCTCCACCACCAGCACCGAGTGCCCGCGCGCGTGCGCCTCGAGGGCGTGCGCGAGCCCCACGATCCCGGCCCCGACCACGACCAGGTCGGCGGTGGCGGGCAGCGGCGGCAGGTGGACGGTGCGGGGCGACGGCGGTCTCACGACGAGACCGTGCCCGATCGGGCGGCGGCCGCTCAACCGCAGGAGACGCTGTCGCGAACAAGTTCAGCGAACGTTCATCCCGTGTTCCCCGACCGTCAGGCCTCCCGCGCGCCGACGGTTCTGATGACGTACGCCAACGGCCCCGGGACGTACGCGATCAGAACCGTCGGCCGCGGGGGACGGTCGGCGGAACCGGGGAGCCGTGTGGTAGACCGGGCGCGTGAGCCAGGACGCCGACGCCCCCACGCCCTTCGACGACCTCGACCGCTGTCTGGAGCTCCCGCGCGTCGGAGGGCTCGCGCTCAGCCCGGACGGCACGCGTCTCGTCACGACCGTCCAGACGCTCGACGCGAAGCGCACCGGCTGGACGACCGCCGTCTGGGAGGTGGACCCCGCCGGCGTCGCCCCTGCCCGGCGGCTGACCCGCAGCCGCAAGGGGGAGTCGTCGGCGGTGTTCACGGCGTCGGGCGACGTGCTGTTCACGTCCGCGCGGCCGGACCCGGACGCGGACCAGGACGACGACGAGCCGAAGGCGGCGCTCTGGCTGCTGCCCGCGGGCGGCGGGGAGGCGCGGGTCGTCGCGACGGCGCCCGGCGGGGTCGGCGGGGTGCTCGCGGCGCGTGCGGCCGACGTCGTGTCGGTCTCGGCGCCCGTGCTGCCGGGCGCGGCGGGGCTCGCCGAGGACGGGGCGCTGCGCAAGGAGCGCACTGACCGCAAGCTGTCCGCGATCCTGCACGCGGGCTACCCGGTGCGGCACTGGGACCACGACCTCGGCCCCGACGAGGAGCGCCGGTTCGCGGGCACGTTCGGCGGCGACGACCGGCTCGACCTGCGCCCGCTCACCGGCCCGGGGCGCCAGCTCGACGAGCACGAGGCCGACCTGACGCCCGACGGCGCCGCGCTCGTCACGACCTGGGGCGTCGCGGACCCGGGCGCGGCGCGCCGGACCGTGCTGGTCGCGGTCGACACGGCGTCGGGGGAGCGCCGCACCCTCGTGGACGACCCGGACGCCGACGCCTTCGTCCCGGCGGTGTCGCCGGACGGGCGGTGGGTCGCGTTCGTGTCCGAGACGATCACGACGCCGGAGCGGGCACCCGAGGTGCGGCTCGGCCTGGTCCGGCTCGACGGCCCCGACGGCCCCGACGGCGAGGTGGCCGAGCCCGAGATCCTCGCCGACGGCTGGGACCGCTGGCCCACGACCGTCGCCTGGCTGCCCGACGGCTCCGGGCTGGTGGTGACCGCCGACGAGGACGGCCGCGGCCCGGTGTTCCTGCTGACGTTCGGCGCCGGCGCGCCCGGCTCGGGGGACCCGGTCACGGTGGAGCGGGTGACGAGCGACGACGCGTCGTTCAGCGACGTCCGCGTCGCGCCCGACGGGTCCGCGCTGTACGCGCTGCGCAGCAGCTACGCCGCCCCGGCGGAGCCGGTGCGGGTCGACCTCGCGGCGTTCACGGCGACCGGCGACGCCGGCGAGCGCACGCCCGTCGCCGCCGACGTGCTGCGCGGCCCCGTGCCCGCGCCGGCGCTGCCCGGCACGCTGACCGAGGTGGAGACGATGGCGGCCGACGGCGCGCGCGTGCGCGCCTGGCTCGCGCTGCCCGACGGCGCGTCGTCCGACGCCCCCGCGCCGCTGCTGCTGTGGATCCACGGCGGACCGCTGGGCACGTCCAGCGCGTGGAGCTGGCGCTGGAACCCGTGGCTCATGGTGGCCCGCGGCTACGCCGTCCTGCTGCCGGACCCGGCGCTGTCCACCGGGTACGGCCAGGACTTCGTGCAGCGCGGCTGGGGCGCGTGGGGCGGAGCGCCGTTCACCGACCTCATGGCGATCACCGACGCCGTCGAGGCGCTGCCCGAGATCGACGAGACCCGCACCGCCGCGATGGGCGGGTCGTTCGGCGGGTACATGGCGAACTGGGTGGCCGGGCACACGGGCCGCTTCCGCGCGATCGTCACGCACGCGAGCCTGTGGGCGCTGGACCAGTTCGGCCCCACCACCGATCACGCCTACTACTGGCAGCGCGAGATGACCCCCGAGATGGCGGAGGCGAACAGCCCGCACCGCTTCGTGGCGGACATCCGCACGCCGATGCTGGTGATCCACGGCGACAAGGACTACCGCGTGCCGATCGGGGAGGGCCTGCGGCTGTGGCGCGACCTGCTCACCGAGTCGGGGCTCCCGGCGGACGACGACGGCGCCACCGTGCACCGCTTCCTGTACTTCCCCGACGAGAACCACTGGGTGCTCGCGCCGCAGCACGCGAAGGTCTGGTACCAGACGGTGCTGGCGTTCCTCGGCGAGCACGTGCTGGGCGAGGAGCCGGAGCTACCTGCGTTCCTCTGACCTGTGGACAACTTGTGCCGCGGTCCACAACTTTCGCGATCATCGACCGATGCAACCTCACGACGGCGTGACCTGGTACAAGCGCTGGTGGCCTCCTCTCGTCGCGGCCCCGATCGTCTATGGGGTGTGCGCCCTCCTGGCCGCGGTCCTGCCGACGAACGGACCTGGCGCGGGGTGGTCGGTGCTGGTCGTCTTCGTCGGGGTCCTGGCCCCGATCGCACTGCTCGTTCTTGCGGCGGTTCGAGGGAAGCGGGCCTACGGTCACCATCGGCGCAGCCGGGGTCGGTTCACGGTGGCGGAGCGCCGAGGGCTGGAGCTGCAGGCACAGGCAGATGCCGCCGTCGAGCATGCCCGGGCACTGCGCCGGACGCTCGGTGCCCGACAGGTGCCGCCCTCCATCCGGGTCTGGGACGTGGTGCCCTACCCGGAGGAGACCTTCTTCTGTGACACGCCGATCATGTACGCGCGGTACTACGGCATGGACGTCGAGTACTCACAGACCTCCGGGTTCTTCTTCGGTCGGCCTTCCTTCGTGCTCGCCGGACTGGCGGCCACCGCGGTCGGCAACGCGTCGCGGAGGTCGGCCGCTGCCCGACAGGCACAGGAGCAGTGGCGCGAGCACGCCCAGGCCCGTCTCGTCATCAGCGACAAGCGGCTTCTGGTGCACGTGCACGGACGCTGGCTCTCGTTCGACTACGGGGCGATGTCGGCGATCTACCCGGAGCCGGGGAACTGGATGGTGGTCTGCCAGTTCCCGGACACTGCGCCCCTGATGCTGAGCGGCCAGTACGCCCCGTACGCGTCGGTCATGGCGCTGTTCGTGACGCACGGAGAGGTCGCGTTGCGGGAGCACCCCGCGCTCGCTGGACTCTGAGCCCGCTTCGTCGTGAGCCGTGCCAGCCCACTCGGTTCGGGTGCGGGAGACGTTTCGATCAGGGTCCGTCAGGCGGGCGTGACGATGAGGTCCACGAGGACCTCGAGCATGGCGCTGGCGTCCTTGCGGGAGGTCTCGGCGGGCAGCATCGCGGCGCGCTGACCTGCCTCGTGCGCGCCGAGCAGCAGGTCGATGGCGACGTGCTCGTCGACGGCGAAGCGCAGGCCGAGGGCGGCCATGACGCGGTTCAGGGCGGCGATCATCTCCCCGCGGAGCACCTGCTGCTGGTCGACGTAGCGCTGCGCGATCTGGGGGTCGCGCAGCGCGAGCAGCTCGAACTCGAGCTCCATGACGCACCACGAGGCCTTGGCGGCCTGGTCGGGCAGCACCGACGCGATCACCTCGCGCACCGTGGCGCGGAACCCCTCGGGGGTCTGCAGGGCGGCGGGGTCGACCGTGGTCACCGCCTGCTCGAGGGCGCCGAGGTGGCCGCGCGCCTCGCGCTCCGTGAGCGCGAGGAACAGCTCTTCCTTGCTCGCGAAGTTCGAGTAGAACGCGCCGCGGGTGAACCCCGCGGCCTCGCAGACGGCCTCGATGGACGCTCCCTGGACGCCCACCTGCGCGAACACCTCGAAGGCGGCGTCGAGCAGGCGCTCACGGGTCCGCTCGCGCCGGGGCGAGCGGCCGGTGGCGACCGTAGCCTCGTCGGGGGTCGCGCTATCGGTGGTCAGGGGTCCTCCTCGGGATGCTGCCGTGATCGGCCCGGTGCGGGCACTGCGCCCGGCCCGGGCCCACTCTAGCCAATACAGTCGTGTATCGGATACGTTCGTGCATCGGATACAGTGCCGTATCGAATCCCTCGTCCGTCGTCCCGGGAGAGCCTGTGTCCTCCGTCCTGTACTCCCTCGGCCGTTGGGCCGCCCGGTCCCGGCGGCTCGTCGTCATCGGCTGGGTGCTGGTGCTCGCCGTCGTCGGCGGCGCGGCCGGCCTGCTCTACCAGGGGTTCGACAACTCCGTGACCATCCCGGGCACCGAGTCGCAGGACGCCCTCGACAGCCTGTCGGCCACGTTCCCGCAGGTCAGCGGCTCCTCCGCACAGATCATCGTCGTCGCCCCCGACGGCTCCACGATCGACGACGACGCGATGCGCGCCCCCATCGAGGACACCGTCGACGACCTCGGCGAGCTCGACCAGGTCGCCGCCGTCACCTCCCCGTACGACGACCAGATGGCCGCGTCGGTCAACGACGACGACACGGCCACGCTGCTCACGATCCAGCTCGACGGCGACCAGTCCGTCATCACCGAGGACACCAAGGACGCGCTCCGCACCGCGAGCGACGACCTCGCCGCCGCGCTGCCCGACGGCGCGCAGGCCAGCCTGGGTGGCGAGCTGTTCAGCGTCGAGTTCCCGGCGCTGAGCATCATCGAGGCGATCGGCGTCGTCGTCGCGCTCGTGGTCCTCATCATCACGCTCGGCTCGTTCGTCGCGGCCGGCCTGCCGCTGGTCAACGCGCTCATGGGCGTGGGCGTGTCGATGCTCCTGCTGCTCACGGCCACCGTGTTCGGCCCGATCAACTCGACGACGCCGATGCTCGGCCTCATGCTCGGCCTCGCGGTGGGCATCGACTACGCGCTGTTCATCGTGTCCCGCCACCGGGAGCAGCTGGGCCAGGGGCTGGACGTCGACGAGTCGATCGCGCGCGCGACCGCCACGGCGGGCTCGGCCGTGATCTTCGCGGGCCTCACGGTGATGATCGCCCTCGTCGGCCTCGGCGTCGCCGGCATCCCGTTCCTCACCGTCATGGGCATCGCCGCCGCCGTGGCGGTCGGCATCGCCGTCGTCGTCTCCCTGACGCTGCTGCCCGCGCTGCTGTCGTTCTCGGGCGAGCGGCTGCGGCCGCGCGCGCCCCGCGCGCCGAAGAAGGGGAAGGCGAAGCGCGCCGCCGCGCCGGCCGACGGCGTCCACCACAACCGGTTCTTCGACGGCTGGGTGCGCGGCGCCACCCGCTTCCCGGTCCTCACGATCGTGCTGGTCGTGGGCGCCATCGCGGCCCTCGCCTGGCCGGCCACGAACCTGCGCCTCGCGCTGCCGGACGCCGGCACCCTGCCGGAGGACAACAGCGCGCGCGTCACCTACGACCTCGTGGGCGAGGAGTTCGGCGAGGGCTTCAACGGCCCGCTCATCGTCACCGGCTCGATCGTCACCAGCAACGACCCGCTGACGCTCATGGAGGACCTCGGCGACGAGATCGCCGACCTGCCCGGCGTCGCCGACGTGCCGCTCGCCACGCCGAACCCGTCCGCAGACACCGGCATCATCCAGGTGGTCCCCGAGGGCGGGCCGACGTCGCAGGAGACCAAGGACCTGGTCAACGAGATCCGCGACCAGCACGACCACTACCTGGAGAAGTACGGCGTCGACCTGTCCGTCACGGGCTTCGCCGCGGTCGGCATCGACGTCTCCGACAAGCTCGGCGCCGCGCTGCTGCCGTTCGGCCTCGTCGTCGTGGGCCTGTCGCTCGTGCTGCTGACGATGGTGTTCCGCTCGATCTGGGTGCCGATCAAGGCCTCGCTCGGCTACCTGCTGTCCGTCGGCGCGGCCTTCGGCGTGGTGACGCTCGTGTTCGAGAACGGCGTCCTCGCCGACGCGCTCAACGTCACCAAGCTGGGCCCCGTCATCAGCTTCATGCCGATCATCCTCATGGGCGTGCTGTTCGGCCTGGCGATGGACTACGAGGTCTTCCTCGTCTCCCGCATCCGGGAGGACTACGTGCACGGCGGCGACGCCCGGCGCGCCGTCCGCACCGGCTTCCTCGGCTCGGCCAAGGTCGTCACCGCCGCCGCGGTCATCATGTTCGCCGTCTTCGTCGCGTTCGTGCCCGAGGGCGACATGACCCTCAAACCCATCGCTCTCGGCCTCGCCGTCGGCGTGCTCGTGGACGCGTTCGTCGTCCGCATGACACTCGTGCCCGCCGTGCTCCACCTCCTGGGCGACCGGGCCTGGCACATGCCGCGCTGGCTCGACCGCATCCTGCCCACGTTCGACGTCGAGGGCGAGGGCCTCACCAAGGAGCTGCGGCTCGCGTCGTGGCCCGAGCCGGACGCCACGGACGCCGTCGCCGCGCGCGACCTCGAGGTCGCCGGGCCCGACGGCTCGCCGGCCCCGGTCGTCGGTCCCGTCAGCGTCCGCGTGCCCGACGGCGGCGCCCTGTGCGTGCACGGCGACGCCGCGGCCCCCGTGTCCGCGCTGCTGCTCGCGCTCGCCGGGCGCATGGCGCCCGACGCGGGCGCCGTGAAGGTCACCGGCCTTGTCCTGCCCGAGCGCGCGATGACGGTGCGCGGCCGCGTCGCCGTCGTCGACGCCCTCGCCGAGCACGGCCGCCCCGCCGCCACGGTCGACGCCGCGGTGCGCGACGGCGCCCGGGTCGTGGTCGTGGACCGCACCGACGCCGTCGCCGACCGCCCCGCGCGCGAGGCGCTCGCCGCCGCGCTCGCCCGCGCCCAGCGGGGCGGGACGGCGGTGCTGCTGGGCGCCAGCGGCGTCGCCGCGACCGACCTGCTCGACGACGGCACCGGCCGCGAGGTCGCCGTGCTCGACGTCGGCGCCGGCTGGGGCGCGCCGAGCGTGCTCACCGGGGCGGACGTGCCCCCGCCCCCGCCCGGCGACGCGCACGACCCCGTGCCCGCCGGCACGGCCACCGACGACCTCGACGACCCCATCGAGGGTGACACCCACGTGCAGGAGGTGCGGGCATGACCGCCCCGACCATCGCCACCCGGACGCGCCGCGACCCCTGGCGCATCGCCGCCGTCGCGCTGCTGCCGATCATGGTGCTCGGGCTGCTGCTCGCCGCGCTGTGGAACCCGCAGGACCGGCTCGACCAGGTGCCGGCCGCCATCGTCAACCTCGACGAACCGGTCGAGGTCCAGGGTCAGACCGTGCCGCTGGGCCGCCAGCTCGCGTCCGGACTCGTGAGCGGCGGGGAGACCGCCGAGGGGGCGAAGGCAGCGCAGCCCGCCGAGGACGCGACGAACTTCGACTGGACGATCACCGACGAGGAGTCGGCGGCCGACGGCCTCGCGAACGGCACCTACGCCGCCGTCGTCACCATCCCGGAGGACTTCTCCGCGGCCGCCACGTCGTACGGGAACGACGACCCGTCCGAGGCGCGGCAGGCCACCATCGACGTCAGCACCCCGCCCGGCGGCCGCGTGGCCGACGACGCGCTCGCCCGCGTCGTCGCCGCCACCGCGACGTCCGTCATGTCGAGCACGCTCACCGAGGCGTACGTCGACAACGTGCTCGTCGGCTTCAACGAGCTGTCCGACGGCATCGGCCAGGCGCAGGACGGTGCCGTGCAGCTCGCCGACGGCGCGGGCGACGCCGCGGACGGCGCCGACCAGCTCGCCGACGGCGCCGGTCAGCTCGCCGACGGCGCGGGCGACGCCGCCGACGGCGCGTCGCAGCTCGCGGACGGCGCGGGGCAGCTGGCCTCCGGCGCGACGAGTGCGGCGACCGGCGCGTCCGGCGTGGCCTCCGGAGCCTCGGGCCTCGCGGACGGCGCGGGCAAGCTCGCCTCGGGCTCGTCGCAGGTCGCCGACGGTGCGCGCGGGATTGCGGGTGGCATCGGCGAGAGCGCGGCCGGCGCCGACGACCTGGCGAAGGGCGGCGACGACCTCGCCGCCGGCGCGACCCAGGTCGCCCAGGGCAACCGCGCTCTCGCGGACGGCGTCGCCGAGCTCAACCAGAACGTGCCTGACGTGGCCTCCCTCAAGGAGTCCCTGGACGACGCCCAGGACCGCGCCGACGAGTTCGCGTCGGCCGCAGGTGCTGCGCTGGGCTGTGACGCGACCCCGGGGACGGAGGCGTGCCAGGCGCTCTTCGAGGCCCTTGCCGGGCTGGAGGAGGACTCCTCGGCGGTGCAGGACACCATCGACGACGTGGTGAGCGCGCGAGAGCAGCTCGACGCGCTCGCGACCCAGACGGATCAGCTCGCCTCCGGTGCCGAGGGCGTCGCGACCGGCATCGGAGGGATCGCGGACGGCAACCGAGACCTTGCGAAGGGCCTCCGCCAGCTCCAAGGCGGCGCGTCGCAGGTGGCGGACGGCGCCGACGGGGTGGCGTCGGGGGCAGGCGAGCTCTCCGGCGGAGCGGGCCAGCTGGCCTCCGGGGCGTCGCAGCTCTCGTCGGGCGTCGGGCAGCTCGCCACGGGCGCGTCCGGCGTGGCGTCGGGGGCGACGGACCTGTCGACGGGCGTCGGCCAGCTCGCGACCGGCACCGAGGGCATCGCGACGGGTGCCGGCGACCTGGCGGGCGGCGTCGGTCAGCTCGCGTCGGGCGCGGGCGACCTGTCGGACGGCCTCGACGACGCGAAGAACCAGATCCCGACGTACACGGACGACGAGCGTCAGACGCTCTCGTCTGTCGTTGCGGAGCCGGTGGCGGCGCCGTCGGCGTCGGGCATCAGCACCGGGGCGTCGGGCCCGCTGTTCGCCGTCATGGCGCTGTGGCTGGGGGCGCTCGCGCTCATGACGGTGTTCCCGCCGGTCATGGCGCGGGCCCTGGGGTCCACGCGCGACTCGGTGCGCCTCGCGCTCTCGGCGTTCTGGCTCCCGGGCGCGGTGGGTGCCGGCACGGGCGCGCTGGTCGGCGTGATCCTCGCGGCGGTCGAGAAGCTCGACGCCGGGGGCTGGGTCGGCGCGATCCTCGTGGGCGCCGTCGCGTCCGTGGCGTTCGTCGCGGTGCACCAGGGCTTCCTCGGCTGGCTCGGCAACCTGGGCCGCGGCATCAGCCTCCTGATCGCCGTGCTGCTCATCGCGACGGGCGTCGTCGCGACCGTGCCCGCCGCGCTGCAGGGGCTCGTCGACGCGCTGCCGATCGGCGCCGCGCGGGATGCCCTCACAGCGGTCGTGGTGCCCGCGGCCGGCGGCCTCGGGATGAGCGTGACCCTGCTCGTGCTGTGGGGCCTCGGCGGCCTGGCGCTCGCCGCGCTCGTCACCGCGCGGGGCCGCCGGCTCGGGGTGGGGCGCCTGCTGCGCGCCTGACCGGTCGCGCTGCTCAGCCCAGCCCGGGGCAGCGGGCGGCGGCGCGGCGCCACCGCAGCACGAGGACGGTGTCGGCGCGCCGCCGCGCGGCGTTGCCCAGGTGGGCCACCTGGCGGTGCTCGAGGAGGGCGTGCAGGTCGTGGTCGAGCGCCCAGGCGAGGGCGCGTCGGACGTCGTCGAAGTCGGGCGCGAGCAGGGATGGTGCGGGTCTCACGAGGGGAGAGATGTCCGACTCGCCGGTTTGTGACATCGGCGTCTGTCACAGGCCTGCACCAGACTCGCCGCATGGACCTCACCCAGGCACGCGAGACCAAGGCACAGCTCAGCGACTTCGCCCGTGACCTGGCCGAACGGCACGGCGTGCCCGCCAGCCCGTACGCGGTCGGCGACGACGCGACCCCTGCGGACGTGGTGCGAGCGCCCACCCTGTCGCTGGGCCTCGCGCCGCAGGGCGAGGGGGAGTTCGGCATCGCGGTGCGCTACCGGCTCGGGGTCCCGACCGCGCGCTCCTTCGTGCGCCGGCTGGCCGCGGAGGCGGGCGACGCCGTCGACGTCCGCCGCACCGGACGCATCCGGACGCTCGGGGCACAGGTCCGCCCGCCCGTCGCCACGGCGCGCGCCCTCGGGGAGACCGACCGGGTGCGGCCGCTGCGTCCCGGGGTCTCGATCGCGCACGTGGACGTCACCGCCGGCACGCTCGGCGCGTTCGTCGTCAAGGCCGGTGAGGAGGGCGCGCGCTACGTGCTGTCCAACTTCCACGTGCTCGCCGGCTCGCCGTCCGCGCAGGTGGGGGACGTCGTCGTGCAGCCCGGCCCGGCCGACGGCGGCCGCGCGCCCGGGGACCGGGTCGGCACCCTCGCGCAGGTGGTGCCGCTGACGCCCGGCGAGCCGGCCACCGTCGACGCCGCGCTCGCCCTCCTGGACGACGGGATCGAGGTCGACCCGACGTACCCGGTCGGCGCGGTGACCACCACGGCCGTCGCGGTGGGCGGCGAGGCGGTGGCGAAGATCGGCCGCACCACGGCGCTCACGCAGGGGCGGGTGACGGCCATCGAGATGGACGACGTCGTCGTCGGGTACGGCGACGAGCTTGGCGCCCTGTCCTTCGACAACCAGATCGAGGTGGAGGGCGTGGGCGGCACGTTCTCGCGCGGCGGCGACTCCGGGTCCCTCGTCTACCGCGAGGACGGCGTCGCGCTCGGCCTGCTGTTCGCCGGCTCCGAGACGGGCGGCGCCGACGGCACGGGCCTGACCTACTGCAACCCCGTCGACGCCGTCCTCGAGGCCCTGGGCGTCACCCTCGCGCCGAGGTAGTGCGAGATTCGTACTACCTCGGCGCGGGTCTCTCAGCCCCAGGTGAGCAGGTCCTCGCCGTGCTCGACCATCGTGCCGACCTGCGCCAGGTGGTCGACGGCGTCGGGCGCAGCCTCGAGCGCGACGACGGGGCAGACGGCGGACTTGCCGCCGTCGCGCACGGCCGCCGGGTCCCAGGTGACCAGCACGGTGCCGCGCTGCACGACGTCGCCCTCGGAGGCGTGCGTGGTGAAGCCTTCGCCGCCGAGCTTCACGGTGTCGATGCCGAGGTGCACCAGCACCGCGCGGCCGTCGTCGTGCTGCAGGACGAACGCGTGCGGGTGCAGCTTGACGATCGTGCCGGTGATGGGCGCGACCGCCTCGCCCCCGCGGACGCCGTCGGGCTCGATCGCGAGGCCGGGGCCGACGAGGCCGGCGGAGAACACCGGGTCCTCCACCTCGGACACGTCGACGACCGTTCCGGTGACGGGCGCGAGGACGGTCAGCGCCGTCATCAGCGGAGGTCCTCGATGTCGGAGGCGAGGGTGTCGGCCTCGGGTCCGACGATGACCTGGATGGCGACGCCGGAGCGCACCACCGCGATGGCACCCGCCTTCGTGAGGTCGGCGTCGATCACCTTGGCCGGGTCCTCCACCTCGACGCGCAGCCGGGTGATGCACGGCTCGAGGTCGACGATGTTGTCGTCGCCGCCGAGGGCGTCGAGGATCTGCTGTGCCTTGCTCATGATGCTCCTTGATGGGTCCGGGTGGAGATTCCGGGGGTCTGCGGGGGCGCCGGGCTCACATCAGCTCGGCGAGGTCGGAGGCGATCGTGTCGACGCGCGGGCCGACGACGACCTGCACGACCCGCCCGTTGATCATCACGCCGAACGCGCCGGCGCGCTTCAGCAGGGCGGCGTCGACGAGGGCCGGGTCCTTGACGAGGGACCGCAGCCGCGTGGTGCACGGGTCGATCTCCTCGATGTTCTCCACCCCGCCGAGGCCGGCGAGGATCGAGGCGGCGAGCTGCGCGTCGGGGTCGGGCGTGCTCATCGAGGGCTCCCTTCGGGGATGCGTCCGGGCTGGACGGGGTGCTCGGGCTTCCCCGTGCCGTCGTCGGCGGGTCGGTGGCGGGGGACCAGCGTGGGCCGCGCCTCGCGCAGCGGGACGAAGACGCTGTAGCGGTCCCCGCGGTAGCAGGTCCGGGAGTACAGGAGCGCGGCGTCCCCGCCGAAGGTGCGGTGCACGGTGCGCATCACGGCCTGGGTGCCGCGCATCTCCAGGCGGCGCAGCTCGTCGGGCGTGCCGTCGGCGGCGGTGATCGTCTCCTCGCCCCAGGTGGGGTGCAGGTCGCGCGCCCGCAGGGCCGCGTAGAGGCTCTCGGGGACGCCGTCGTCCAGCAGGTCGGGCACGAGGTCCGCCGGGATCCACGAGTCCTCGATGCTCATGGGTGCGCCGTCGGCGGTGCGCAGGCGGACCACGTGGTGCACGGGGTCCCCCGCCTCGCGGTCGAGGGCCTCGGCGACGTGCGGCGGGGCCGGGACGGTGGCGGCCTCGAGCACCTGCGCACCCGGAGTCAGCCCGCGCCGGCGGGCCTCCTCGCCGAACGTCGTCAGGCGCATCTCGAAGTCGGCGCGCGGCGGGGCGACGAACGTGCCGCGGCCCTGCGCGCGCTCGAGCACGCCCTCGGTGACCAGCGCGTCGATCGCCTGGCGCACGGTCATGCGCGAGACGCCGAACTTCTCGGTGAGGCTGCGCTCGGAGGGGATCGCGTCCCCGACGGCGAGCTCGCTCGTGACGAGGTCGGCGAGGAACGCACGTACCGCGAGGTACTTGTGCTCGCCGGAGCGAGCGCCGTCCCTGACCATCCGCGTGTCCTGTCCTGCCCTGTGATCGGCATCGATCTGCGTGCTGTGCGACATCGGGACCAGTATCGGGCGTCGCCGCCCGTCTCCGGTGCCGTGTCTCCCCGCCGGAATCGCGGGGTTGACACATCATGAGGTCTAGACCACTCTTCCTGCAAGTGGTCCAGACAACCTGCCCGTGGCAGCGTGTGGATCACCGGCAATGACGCCCCGACGTCGCGACACTGCCGCCGGACGACGCAGGCACGGCCTGCAGGACACGCCCGCCCCCGGGCCATCCATCGGAGGAGAACCATGACCACGGTCGCAGAGACCAAGCAGAAGCGGGGATTCCCCGGCCTGGCGCAGCTGCAGCGCGTCGGCCGCTCGCTGATGCTGCCCATCGCCTCGCTGCCCGCCGCCGCGCTGCTGCTGCGCCTGGGTCAGCCCGACATGCTGGGTGCCGACGGTGTTGCCGGCACGCTCCCGTGGATGCAGCCCGTCGCCGACGTGCTCGGCGCCGCGGGCCAGGCGCTGTTCGGCAACCTGGCGATGATCTTCGCCCTCGGTGTGGCCATCGGGTACGCCCGCAAGGCGGACGGTTCCACCGGCCTCGCGGCCCTCATCGGATACCTGGTCTTCACCGGGGTCACCGACGCGCTGTCGCCGACCGTCCTCGGCCTCGCCGCGGAGGGCGAGGAGCAGGAGCTCATCAACTACGGCGTGCTCGGCGGCATCGTCATCGGCCTCACCGCCGCGCTGCTCTACCAGAAGTACTACCGGATCAAGCTCCCGGCCTACCTCGCCTTCTTCGGCGGGCGACGGTTCGTGCCGATCGTCACCGCCGGCGCGGCGGTCGTCATCGGCGTGGTCTTCTCGCTCATCTACCCGGCCTTCGACTGGCTGTTCAACGAGCAGATCGGTGGCTTCGTCACCGGCTCCACGGTGATCGGCGCGTTCGTCTACGGCACGCTCAACCGCCTGCTCGTGCCGATAGGCCTGCACCACCTGCTCAACTCGCTGCCCTGGTACCAGTTCGGCTCGTACACCGACAGCGCCGGGAACGTCGCGCACGGCGACATCTTCCGCTTCCTCGCCGGCGACCCCACGGCCGGCACCTTCATGACCGGCTTCTTCCCGATCATGATGTTCGCCCTGCCGGCCGCCGCCCTCGCCATCGTGCACACCGCGAAGCCGAAGAACCGCAAGGTCATCGCCGGCGTCATGGGCTCCGCCGCCCTGGTCGCGTTCGTCACCGGCGTCACCGAGCCGCTCGAGTTCGCGTTCGTCTACGTCGCCTACCCGCTGTACGCGATCCACGCGGTGCTCACCGGAACGTCGATGGCGCTGGTCAACGCGCTCGGCATCCGCGACGGCTTCGGCTTCTCCGCGGGTGTCATCGACTACCTGCTGAACTTCCGCATCGCGGAGATGCCGCTGCTGCTCATCCCGATCGGGCTCGGCTACGCGGTCATCTACTACTTCCTGTT
This sequence comes from Isoptericola sp. NPDC019482, assembly GCF_040632295.1. Classification (NCBI taxonomy): domain Bacteria; kingdom Bacillati; phylum Actinomycetota; class Actinomycetes; order Micrococcales; family Promicromonosporaceae; genus Isoptericola; species Isoptericola sp. NPDC019482. Next base: position 5,653 of record NZ_JBEYBQ010000037.1, on the reverse strand, counting down.
CCGGTTCGTCATCACCAGGTGGAACCTCAAGACCCCGGGCCGCGAGGACGACCCCGAGGCGGCTGCCGCCGTCGTCGGCGACCAGGCCGTGACCGACCAGAAGGAGGCCGTGGCGATCGGCACCGACACTTCTCCGTCCGGCGGCGACGGTTCCGCGAAGGGCAAGGACGCGGTCTGATGAGCACCACCCTCACCGGTGCCCCGGTGAGCCCCGGGCGGGCGGCCGGCGTCGTCGTGACGATGCCGGCCCCCGTCCCGGAGCCCTCGGCGGCGACCCTCGACACGTCCGACGTCTCCGGTGCCGACGACGCGGTGTCCCGCCTGGGCGCCGCGACGTCGGCGGTCCGGGACCGCCTCGCCGCCCAGGCGGCGCAGGCCACGGGGACGGCGGCGGACGTGCTCGCCGTGACCGCCGCGATGGCGGCCGACCCCACGCTGGCCTCCGACGCCGAGCGGCGCGTGCGAGATGCCGCCGCGACCCCCGAGCGGGCCGTGTGGGACGCCGCGAACGCGCTCGCCGCGCAGCTCGAGCCGCTCGGACCGCCGCTGAGCGAGCGGGCCCGCGACGTGCGCGACGTGCGCGACCGCATCGTCGCCGAGCTCACCGGCGTCCGCCCGCCCGGCGTCCCCTCGCCGGGGCACCCGTTCGTGCTGGTCGCCGAGGACCTGGCCCCCGCCGACACGGCGACCCTCGACCCGGAGGCGGTCGTCGCGATCGTCACCAGCGGCGGCGGCCCCACCTCGCACACCGCGATCCTCGCGCGGGCGCTCGGCATCCCCGCCGTCGTCGCGGCCCGGGCCGCGGAGGGCCTCGCCGACGGCGAGACCGTCGTCGTCGACGGCGCCGCGGGCACGGTGCTGCGCGACCCGTCGGACGCCGAGGTCGAGGCCGCGCGCGCGGCCGTGCGCGTCGAGCGCGAGTTCGACGGTCACGGCCGCACCGCCGACGGGCACCGGGTGGAGCTGCTCGCCAACGTGGCCGACCCGCAGGCCGCGCAGGCCGCCGTCGCCGCGCACGCCGAGGGCGTGGGCCTGTTCCGCACGGAGTTCTGCTTCCTCGGGCGCGACGTCGAGCCGACCGTCGAGGAGCAGGTCGCGGCGTACCGCGGCGTGCTGTCCGCGTTCGCGGGCCGCAAGGTCGTGGTGCGCACCCTCGACGCGGGGGCGGACAAGCCGCTGCCCTTCGTCACCGCCGACGACGAGCCCAACCCCGCGCTCGGCGTCCGCGGCCTGCGCACCGCCGTCGCACACCCGGAGGTGCTGGACCGGCAGCTGCAGGCGATCGCCGCCGCCGCGGAGGCGGAGTCCGCCGACGTGTGGGTCATGGCGCCGATGGTCGCCACGACCGACGAGGCGCGGTCGTTCGTCGCCGCGTGCGAGGCGCACGGGCTGCGCCGCGCCGGCGCGATGATCGAGGTCCCCGCCGCCGCGCTGCGGTCGCGCTGGGTGTTCGAGCACGCCACGTTCGGCAGCATCGGCACCAACGACCTCACCCAGTACGCGATGGCCGCCGACCGGATGCTCGGCGACCTCGCGGCGCTGTCCACGTCGTGGCAGCCCGCGGTGATCGAGCTGGTGCGCGCCACCTGCGAGGGCGCGCACGCGCACGGCCGGCCGGTCGGCGTGTGCGGGGAGGCGGCGGCCGACGCGGTCCTGGCCCCCGTGCTCGTGGGCCTCGGCGTGCGGTCGCTGTCCATGACGCCGCGGGCGCTGGCCGACGTCGCGGCCGTGCTGGCGGAGGTGTCGTTCGTGCGCTGCCGCGAGCTCGCCCGGGTGGCGCTGGAGCAGCCCGACGCCGACGCCGCGCGCTCCGCCGTCCGGCGCGAGCTCGCCGACGTCCTGGAGCCCCTCGGCCTGTAGCCCTGCCGAGATAGAGAACGCGCGTCCGGGTTCTCTATCTCGGCGTCAGGCGAAGAGGGCCGTGCCGTACTTGAGGAGGACGGCGGCGGCCAGCAGCAGGAACCAGGCGGCGGTGAGGATGCCGAACGCGCCGGAGCGCACCAGCGACATGGCCCACGACTGCAGCCGGGCGGGCCAGTAGAGATTGTCCTCGAGGATGTTCCAGTGCAGCATCGACGCGAAGACGAGCGTCGTGGACACCGTGATCGTGAGGCACCAGGGGCAGAGCGCGCCGATGACGAACATCGACTGCCAGAACAGCCAGTACGCGAAGACGAAGCCCAGCAGGTAGACGGTCTGCGCGGCCGTCATGAACCAGCGCGGGAACCGCACGCCGGCCAGGCCGGCCACGGCCACGGTGATGACGACGGACTCGGCGACGAGCCCGAGGAACGCGTTGGGGAAGCCGAACAGGCTGGCCTGCCAGGACGTGCCGACCGTGCCGCACGAGATGATCGCGTTGATGTCGCACGCCAGCGCGGCGTCCGGGTTCGCCGCGAGCTCCACGGCGTCGACCGACAGCACGAAGGCCGCGACGAGCCCGACGAGCGCCCCGACGAGCATCTCGCCGAACAGCCAGCCGGCCGAGTGGAAGAACCCGGTCGGCCGGGCGGGCCGCTCCGTCAGGCCACCGCTTCCTGCGACAGGAACTCGACGAGGGCGTCGAGCGCGGTGGTGGCGTCGTCGCCGTCGGCCTCGGTGCGCAGCACCACCTCGTCGCCCGCGGAGGCGCCGAGGGTCATGATCCCGAGGATGCTCGCGGCGTCCACGGCGTCGCCGCCGGCGGTCTTGGCGATCTTCACCGGCACGGGCTGCTGGCCGGCCTTCTGCGCGAACAGCGCGGCCGGGCGGGCATGCAGGCCCTCGGTGATGGCGACGACGACGGTGCGTTCCACGGTGTCCTCCGAACGAGAGGTGGTCTGGACCAGTTCATCGTAGGGATCGCGGGGCGCGAAGGGAAGCCTGTCAGCTCGCCCCGCGCGCCCGGTCGATCGCCATGCCGACGGAGTCGAGCAGCCGCTCCAGCGAGGCCTCGAACGGCGTGGCCTCGGCATCGAAGCCGCCCGCGTCCCAGATGCGCAGCATGGTGGGGTAGCGCCGCGGGTCGAAGTGGTCCACCCAGAAGCTGCTCATCGACGTCCAGTACTCGTCGTTGCTCTGGCCGGAGGCGTCCTTCTCCGCGGACTCGGCGACGGTGGAGCGCGCCAGCCCGCGCACGAACGCGTCGAGGAGCCCGACGATCTCGACCACCTGGCGCTCCGGCAGGCCGGTGTCCACGAGGGTGCGCAGCCCGCACTCCTGCGCGTCGAGGACGGATGGGGTGAGCGGCAGGCGCCACATGTTCGTCTGCAGGATCCACGGGTGGCGCTGGAACAGCTCCCAGTGCGCGCGGGCGTAGGCCGCCAGGCCGTCGCGCCACGGCGCCGTGGCGGGCGGCAGGTCCAGCTCGGCGAACGCGCGGTCGATCATGAGGTCGAGCAGCTCGGTGCGGCCCGGCACGTACGTGTACAGCGACATCGCACCGACCTCGAGCCGCGCCGCGACCTTCCGCATCGACAGCCCCTCGAGCCCTTCGGTGTCGGCGATCGCGGTGCCCGCGCCGACGACGTCGTCGAGCGTCAGCCGGGCCCGGCGGCCGCGGCCGGACGGCTGCGGCGGGTCCCACAGGAGGGCCAGCCGCCGCACGACCTCGGGCGGGCGGGGGACGCCGTCGTCCGGCGGCTGGGGCGAAGTGCTCGACATGGATCGTCATCCTCCCATCCCGGGGCTCGCGGTCCCGCGCATTGTCGGACCCGCGGTCTAGAGTCGAGACTAGTTCCAGTACAGCGTACGAGAGATGAGGGCGGGAGAGGTGCGGACATGATTCGAGCACGAGGGCTGACCAAGACGTTCAGCCGTCGCAAGGAGACCGTCGAGGCGGTCAAGGGGATCGACGTCGACGTCGCGGAGGGCGAGCTCGTCGCCTTCCTCGGGCCCAACGGAGCCGGCAAGTCCACGACGCTGCGGATGCTGACGTCGCTGCTGGAGCCGACGGCGGGCGAGGCCACCGTGGCCGGGTACGACGTCGTCAAGAGCCCCGCGCAGGTGCGGGCACGGCTGGGCTTCATCGGGCAGGGCAACGGCGGCGGCTTCAGCTACAAGGTCGTCGACGAGCTGCACAACCAGGGCCGCTTCTACGGGCTGACCCCGGAGGTCTACCGCGAGCGGGCTGCGGACCTCATGGCCGCGCTCGAGCTGGGCGGGCTCGAGAAGCGGTCGGTGCAGTCGCTGTCGGGCGGCCAGCGTCGCCGGCTCGACGTCGCGCTCGGGCTGATGAACCACCCGCCGCTGCTGTTCCTCGACGAGCCCACCACCGGACTCGACCCGCACTCGCGGGCCAACCTGTGGGGGCACATCACGGCGATGCGCGAGCGGTACGGCATGACGGTGGTGCTCACCACGCACTACCTCGACGAGGCGGACAGCATGGCCGAGCGCGTCGTCGTCATCGACCACGGCGAGATCATCGCGGACGCCGCGCCCGACGCGCTCAAGCACCGGTACGCCGACGACACCCTCACCGTCGTCGTCGCGACCGACGACGGCGCGGCGGTCCGGGCCGCGCTGCCCGACACCCTCGGCGACGTCGAGCTCACGGCGCGCGACGGCGGCCTCGAGGTGCGGGTCGGGACCGCGCAGGGGGCCGAGACGCTGCCCGTCGTCATCGAGGCGCTGCGGGTGGCCGGCATCTCCACGACGTCGGCGAGCGCCCGCCAGGCGAGCCTCGACGACGTGTTCCTCAACCTCACCGGCCGGAGCCTGCGCGAGGAGGCGGCAGCATGACCGAGCAGACCCGCACCACCACCACGACGACGGCACAGCACGAGGCGCCGCGGATCGTCACGCGCACCGGGCCGGGCAAGTTCGTCACGGACACCGGGGCAGTGTTCACCCGCGAGATCCTGCTGGTGCTGCGCGACCCGTTCACGCTGATCTTCTCGTTGCTGCAGCCGCTGATCTTCCTCGGCCTGTTCGGGCCGCTGCTCACCGGTACGTTCGGCGGCGGCTTCGGCGGGCCGTCCGGATCGGCAGGAGCGAGCACCGCGGACACCCTGCAGTGGTTCGTCCCCGGCGTGATCGTGATGATCTCGCTGTTCGGCACCTCGATGACCGGCTCGAACCTGCTGTACGAGATCATGACCGGCTCCTACGAGCGGGTGCTCGCGACGCCGCTGGACCGGTCCGCCATCCTCGTGGGCCGGGCGCTCAAGGAGTTCGCCCCGCTGCTGGTGCAGGGGCTCATCATCGCCGCGGTCTGCATCCCGTTCGGGTTCACGTTCCACGTGCTGCCGGCGCTCGCGGGCCTGGTGCTGCTCGGCGTCTTCGGCGTCGGGGTCGGGGCGCTCTCGCACGCCCTGGCCCTCGCGTCGAAGAACCGGGAGTGGCTGTTCTGGGGCGTGCAGCAGTCGCTGCTGTTCCCGCTGCTCATCCTGTCCGGGATGATGCTGCCGCTCGAGGCCGGCCCGTCGTGGATGCAGACGGCGGCGAAGTTCAACCCGCTGACCTACATGGTCGACGCCGAGCGGGTGCTGTTCGGCGGCACGTTCGCCGACACCGCCGTCCTGTGGGGCGCGGTCGCCGCGGCGGCCACCTGCGCCGTCGGCCTCCTGGTCGGCATCCGCGCGACGCGCAAGGCCGTCTGACGGCCCACCCCCGAGTGTTGTGAGCGCGATTTCGGGGACTATTCGGTGGCGGGTGGTGGCCGCAAAAGCGC
>NZ_JBEYBQ010000036.1:0-47102 GCF_040632295.1 Isoptericola sp. NPDC019482 | reverse complement strand
CACCCGCCGCCACGCCCTCGGCACCCGCACCCCACCACGAACCATCACGCACACCCTCCAGATCAGGATGTTGCGATGACCGGTTGAGACCGCCGCACTACCTCGCGCCGTCCTGAACTACCTCGCCGCCCCTCGCACTACCTCGCGCCGTCCTGAACTACCTCGCCGCCCCTCGCACTACCCCGCGGAATCTGGAACTACCTCGCGGAATCTGGGACTACCTCGGCGTGAGATGGGCGACTTCGCCGGGTCCGTCCGCCCGATCCGTCGTAGGTTGCCGTCATGCCGGACGAGTATGCGGGGATCGTCGCGCTGGTCGTCGCGCTGGTGCTCGTGCTCAGCGCGCTCGCCGCGACGCTGGTGCTGTGGCGGCGAGCCCGCACGCGGGAGCACGTGCTCGCCGCGCGGGACGCCGAGCGCGCGCAGGAGGGCGAGGCACGCGGGATGCGGCTCGCCGTCGTCATCAACCCCTCCAAGGAGGGTGCGGCGGACGTGCGGGCCGTCGTCGAGCGCGTGTGCGCCGACGCAGCCCTGCCCGACCCGCTCTTCTACGAGACCACCGTGGACGACCCCGGCACCGGCCAGGCCCGGCGCGCGCTGGCCGACGGCGCGGACGTCGTGGTCGCGGCGGGCGGGGACGGCACCGTGCGCGCCGTGGCGGAGGTCCTGGCCGGGACCGGCCGGCCGATGGGGCTCATCCCCGTCGGGACGGGCAACCTGCTCGCCCGCAACCTCGACCTGCCGCTGACGTCCGTGACGGACGCGGTCGCCGTCGTGCTGGGCGGCACGGACCGTGCGATCGACGTCGGTCGCGCCCGCGTCACCGAGTTCGCCGACGACGCCGAGCCGACCGTCGGCGGCGACCCCCACCAGGCGCACCTCTTCCTCGTCATCGCGGGCCTCGGCTTCGACGCGGCGATGGTGGCCGACGCGGACGACCAGCTCAAGGCGAAGGTCGGCTGGGTGGCGTACTTCCTCGCCGGCGCGCGGCACCTGCACGGCCGGCGCATGCGCGCGACCATCCGCCTCGACGACGGCGAGCCCGTCGAGGCGCGGCTGCGCAGCATCATGGTCGGCAACTGCGGCAGGCTGCCGGGCGGGATCACGCTGCTGCCCGACGCCGTCATCGACGACGGCGAGCTCGACGTGGCCGCCATCGACACCCGCGGCGGCCTCGCCGGGTGGGCCCAGCTCTTCGGGGAGGTCGTGGCGCAGGGCCTGGGGGTGCGCAACGACCTGCCCGGCAAGATCGGCCGCATCGACCACACCCGCGCGCGCCGCGCGACGATCCGTGTCGACGACGGCGAGCAGGCGCAGGTCGACGGCGACCCGCTCGGCAACGCCGTCGAGCTGGAGACCTGGGTCGAGCCCGGTGCCCTCGTGGTCCGGACGGGATGATCGCGTGAACGTCCGGCGTCCCGCGGCGGCCTCGCGGCACCCGTGACAGGGCGGTGCATAGGCTGGCCCGCGTGATCCGCCCCGCCCGCGCCCGTGCCCTCGCGCTCGTCGCCGCCCTCGTCGCCCTGCTCCTCGGGGCCCCGGCGGCGTCGGCGGCCCCTGTGCCGGCGGACGCGGAGCCGCCCGAGACGCCGCTGGTCCTCGCGGGCGTGTCGGGCCTGCAGTGGTCGGACGTCGACGCCGCGCGCACCCCGCACCTGTGGCGCCTCATCGGGGGCGGGTCGGTCGCGTCGATCGCGGTCCGCACGCTCACGCCCACCTGCCCCGTCGAGGGGTGGCTCACGCTGTCCGCGGGGAGCAAGGCCGTCGCGCAGCCCGCCGTCACCGACGGCGCGGAGGAGCTCGAGGAGGACGCCGACGAGCCCCCGGTCGACGGCGCGCCGGCGCTCGGCTGCCCCACCGTGCCCGTGCCGCCCACGGCCTCGGCCGGTGCGGCCGACGGCGCCGGGGACAGCACGGAGCGCACCCACGTGCCGGGCTGGACCGAGCTCGCCGCGACCGACCCCCTCACGCCGAACGCGGCCGAGCCGGGGGCGCTCGGCCACGTCGCCGACGTCGCGGAGGCCTGCGCGACCGCCGTCGGCCCGGGCGCGGCCGTCGCGCTCGCCGACGCCACGGGCGACGTGCCGCGCTACCTCCCCGACGCGGGACGGCTCACGGCCGCGCAGGTGGCGGAGTGCCCGGCCACCGTCGTCGACCTGGGCGTGCTGCCCGACGCCGCCAGCGAGCGCACGGCCGCCGTCGAGGAGCTCGACGACCAGGTGGGCCGGCTCGCGGACCTGCTGCCCGCCGGCGGGCGGCTCGTGGTGGCCGGGATCTCCGACACGCCGCTCGGGCCCGCCGACCTCCAGGTCGTCGTGGACTGGACGTCGCCCGGCGGCGGCGCCACATGGCTCAGCTCGACCTCGTCCCGGTGGGCCGGCGTGGTGGTGCTGGCCGACCTGTCCGCGACCCTCGCCGACACCCTCACCGGGGGCGCGCTGTCCGGGACGGCGCCCGAGGAGGCACAGGCCGACGACGACACCCCGCCGGGCGGTGACGGCACCGACCAGGGGGCCGACACCGCCGATGCCGGCGAGGGCGACGACACGCTCGCCACGGCCCTCGCCCCGTTCACCGGCTCCCCGCTGGAGCGCGGGGACGACCGCCGCATCTCCGTGTCCCGCACGGTGGAGAACCGGCAGTACCTCAGCGTGCTCACGGACACCGTGCCCCGGCTGTCCCCGCTGGTGCTGGGGCTCGTCGGCCTGGCCGACGTCCTCGTGGTGGGCGCGCTGCTGCTGGCCCGCCGCCGCGGGTCGGAGCCCTCCCCCGGCTCGCGCCACGCCCGCCGCGTGGGCCTCGCCGTCCTCGTGGTCGCCTCCAGCCTGCCGGTCGCGGCGTCCCTGGCGACCCTGTCGCGCTGGTGGGCGGCGCCGTCGCCCGTCACGACGCTGGTGCTGTCGCTCACCGTCGCGGCCCTGGTCGCCGCCCTGGTCGCGTGGTTCGCGCGCCGCCTGCTGCCCCCGTCGCCGTGGCGCCTGGCGACGAGCCTCGCGGGCGTGACCTGGCTGGTCGTCACCGTGGACGGCCTGACCGGCACGACGTTGCAGCAGGGCTCGCTGCTGGGCCCGGCGCCCTCCCTCGGCGCCCGCTTCTACGGCTTCTCCAACACCGTCTTCGCGGTCTACGCCGTGGTCGGCCTCGTCCTCGCCGCGGGGCTCGCGGCGGCCGTGCGCGCCCGCGGCGGCAGCCCGGCGCGGGCGGGCTGGACCGCGGCCACGGTGGGCCTGGTGACCGTGCTGGTCGACGGGCTGCCGCCGTTCGGCGCGGACTTCGGCGGCATCCTGGCCCTGATCCCGGGGTTCGCCGTGCTGGCGCTGGGCGTGGCCGGGGTGCGCATCACGTGGCGCCGCGTGCTGCTCGTGGCCGCCGGGACCGTGCTCGCCGTGGCGGTCGTGTCCGTCGTGGACTGGCTGCTGCCCGGCCCGGGCAGCCACCTCGGCGGCTTCGTCGAGTCCGTCGTCGAAGGCAAGGCGCTCGGCGTCGTGGCCGGCAAGGCCGCCGGCGCGTGGGCGACGGTCGCCAACCCCGCCGGCGCCGCCGCCCTGCTCGTGTGCGTCGCCGCCGCCTGGGCGGTGCTCTCCCCCAGCCGTGCACGTCTCGACGGCCTCGACCGCGCCTACCGGCAGGACCCCGTGCTGTGGCGGCTCGTCGTCGCGCTCGTCGTCACGGCCGGCGTCGGCACGCTGCTCAACGACTCCGGCGTCGCGGTGGCCGTGATCGTGCTCGCCCTCGCGCTGCCCGTGCTGCTCGCCGGGCGGCTCGCCCACGCCGACGCGGCCGACCCGCCCGCCCGGGACGACGCCGCGCGCGCCGCGGGACCGATGCTCAGCCGCGTGCCGGCCGTGCTCGTCGGCGCGTCGGCGGCGCTGCTCGTCGCGCTGCTCGTCGGCACGACGGCGATGCCCGGCTCGGCGTCCGCGCGGGCCGGCGACGTCTCGACCTCGGGCACCCCCGTGGTCGACGACGCCCACCCCGTCGTCGTCGTCGGGACGCAGGGCGTGCGCTGGGAGGACGTCAGCCCCTCGGCCACGCCCACCCTGTGGGGCGTGCTGCGCGACGGCGCCAGCGGCGCCGGCGTCACCCCCGCCGTCGGCGGCGCCTCGGCCACCTGCCCGGCCGCCGGGTGGCTCGGCCTGTCCTCCGGGCGCAGCCCCGTGACCGGCGAGACCACCGACGGCGCGTGGTCGTGCGCCCCCTGGGAGGTCGCCCCGTCGTCCGGGAGCGAGGGCGCGACCGTCGACGGGTGGGACGACCTCGCCGCGCTGCAGTCGTCCTCGGAGTTCCGCCCCACCCTGGGCGTGCTCGGCGACGCGCTCGACGACGGCGGCGTGTGCACCACCGCCGTCGCACCGGGCGCCGCCCTCGCGCTCGCCGGCCGCGACGGCACCGTGCCCCGCTACCGCGACCTCGAGACGGCGCTCGCCGACCCCGCCGACGCCTTCTCCTGCCCCGTCACCCTGGTCGACGCCGGCAGCGCCCCGTACCACCCGGACCCGGAGGGCTACACCGGCCTGGTGCCGCTGCCCGACGACGCGACCGGCGAGGGCACGGAGCGCGACGCCGCCCTCCGCGCCGTCGACGCGACCGTCGGGCGGGTGCTCGCGGCGGTGCCCGCGGACGCGACCGTGCTCGTCATGGACGTCGGCAACCCCGCGCCCGGCCGCCCCGCCCTCGGCGTCGGCGTGGCCGACGCCGACGCGGACGACGCGCCCGCCTACCTGACGTCCGGCGCCACGCACTGGCTCGGCGTCGTGCGGCTGCTCGACGTGCCGACCACCCTCGTCACCGCGTTCGGCCTGCCCGTGCCCGCCGACCTCAGCGGCTCGCCCATCGAGCTCGCGGCCGAGCGTCCCGGCGGTACCGGGGCCACCGTGCGCGAGCTCGCCGGCCTCACCGAGCGCGACCACATGCTCCGCGTCACGACCGGCACCGTCACCACGGCCCCCGCGTACGTGGGGCTCGCGGCGTTCGCCCTGGTCGTGCTGCTGCTGCCGCGGCTGCGTCGCACCGCACCCCGGGCCGCGGGCCGGCTGGCGCGCGTCCTCGACGCCGTCCTGCTGGTCTGTGCCGCCGTCCCCGCCGCGGCGTTCCTCATGACGGCGTGGGGCTGGTGGCGCCTCTCCGCACCCGTCACGGCGCTGTGGGTGACGCTCGGGCTGAGCACCGTCGTGGTCGCGCTCGTCGGAGCGCTCGCGCCCCGCCGCCCGGCGTGGGCCGGCGCGACCGTGATCGCGACGCTCACCTTCCTGCTCCTCACCGTCGACGCGCTGCTCGGCACCCCCCTGCACCGCGGCAGCCCGCTGGGCTCGGCCCCGACGCTGGGCGGGCGCTACTACGGCTTCGGCAACCCCACCTACTCGATCTACGCGACGGCGGCCCTGATCGCCGCCGCCGGGCTCGCCACCGCGGTCCGGCGCCGCTGGGGGACGATCCCCGCCGCGGCGGTCGCCTCGGCCGTCGGCCTGGTCACGCTGGTCGTGAGCGTGTGGCCCACCCTCGGCGCCGACGTCGGCGGCGGCCTCGTGCTGCTGCCCGTGTTCGTCGTCCTCGTGCTCGGCGTCCTCGAGGCCCGCGTCACCTGGCAGCGCCTGCTCCTCGCGGGCCTGGCGGGCGTGGCGCTCGTCGCCGCGATCGGCGTCGTCGACTGGCTGCGCCCCCCGGCCCAGCGCACGCACCTCGGCGCGTTCGTGCAGTCCGTGGTCGACGGGACCGCGCTCGAGACCATCGCGCGCAAGGCCGGCTACGCCCTGCGGTCCCTGAACGGCGGCGTGCCCGCCTGGCTCGCCCTCGCCGTCCTGGTCGGCCTCGTCGCCGTGCTGTGGGGCGGACCGCGCCTGCGGGCCCGGTGGCTGCAGCGCTCCGAGGCCGACTGGCCTCTGCTGCGCCCCGTGCTCGTCAGCCTGATCCTCGCGGGCGTGGGCGGCGCGGTCGTCAACGACTACGGCATCCGCATGGTGTCGATCATGCTCGCGGCCGCCGTGCCGTTGGTCGGGCTGATCGTCGTGCGGTCGTGGCCGGCCGCGCCCGACGAGCCGGGTCAGCCGGCGTCGCCGGAGCGGCCGCTCGCGTCGTCGGAGGTGTCGGAGCGGGCGGAGGTGGCGGCGTCGGCATCGGCCTCGTCCGCCCCGGCCGCCTCGTCGACGCCCTCGTCGGCGGACGGCGCGGACCGCCCCGGCAGGTAGACGGAGGTCTCGGGCTCGGGGTGCTGCCGCCCCCGGACGACGAAGAGCGCCACGCCCAGCGCGACGGCGACGAAGGACGTCCAGATGTTGGCCGGGATGCCCAGCCACTCGTTGCTCGTCGGGTCGATGCGGAGCGCCTCGAGCCAGCTGCGTCCCAGCCCGTACCAGACCAGGTACAGGGCGAACAGGCGGCCCCAGCGCAGCCCGTAGCCGGGCTCGCCGACGGCGTCGGCGCGGACCTCGGCGCGCTGCCGCACCGCGCGCTCGACGAGGAGCAGGACGGCGACGCCCAGGAGGTTCCAGAGCATCTCGTACAGGAACAGCGGGTGGAACAGGGTGGCGTCCGGGTAGCCGGCCACGGCCCCGTCGATCTCGAGGCCCCAGGGCAGGGTGGTGGGCGCCCCGTACAGCTCCTGGTTCATGTAGTTGCCGAGCCGGCCCACCGCCTGGGCCGCGAGCATGCCGGGCGCGAGCGCGTCCGCGAAGGACCAGAACCGCAGCCCCGCGCGCCGGCAGCCGATCCACACGCCCAGCGCGCCACCGATGAGGGCGCCGTAGATGGCGATGCCGCCGTCCCAGATCCGCACCCACTCCCAGTAACCCCACGTCCCGGTGCCGTCCGAGTAGTCGCCCAGGTGGGTGAGCACGTGGTAGATCCGCGCGACGACGATGCCCAGCGGCACCGCCCACATCACGATGTCGAGGGTCGCCTCCGGCTCCGCGCCGCGCGCGACGAGGCGCCGGTGGGTGATCCACGTGGCCAGCACGATCCCGGCCAGCAGGCACAGCGCGTAGACGTGGAGCGAGAACGGTCCCAGCTCGAACACCGCCCACGCGGGGTCGGGGCTGGGGATCGACGCGGAGAGGCCTCCGGCTGCGGGCATGACGGGCATGCCCCGAACCTACCGTGCGGCCCCGAGGGGTGGCCGCCCTGCCGTCCGCGTCAGTGGCCGGCCCCGAGCGTGCCCGCGAGCCGGGCGAGCCGCTCGGCGCTGTCGGCGTCGAGGCCGCGGAACTCCACGGTCTTGCCGTGCTGCGCGTACTTGTGCTGCACGGCGTCCAGCGCCGCGACCGTGGACGCGTCCCACACGTGCGTGCGCGACATGTCCACGACGACCCGGCGCGGGTCGCCCGCGTAGTCGAACTGGTAGACGAGGTCGTTCGACGAGGCGAAGAACAGCTCGCCGTCGACGGCGTACACCCGCTCGTCGTCCTCGTCCGACGCGTCGAGGCGGGTGACCGTCGTCAGGTGCGCGACCCGCCGCAGGAACAGGACCGCAGCGACGACGACGCCCACGATCACGCCGTAGGCGAGGTTGTGGGTGGCCACGGTCACGGCGACGGTCGCGAGCATGACGGCGGTCTCGGACTTCGGCATCCGCCGCAGCGTGGACGGTCGTGCCGAGTGCCAGTCGAAGGTGCCGACGGACACCATGATCATCACGGCCACGAGGGCCGCCATCGGGATGGTCGCGACGACGTCCCCCAGACCCACGACGAGCGCCAGCAGGAACGTGCCGGCGAGGAACGTCGACAGCCGGGTGCGGGCGCCCGACGCCTTCACGTTGATCATCGTCTGGCCGATCATGGCGCACCCGCCCATGCCGCCGAAGAACCCCGTGACGATGTTCGCCACGCCCTGGCCCCACGACTCGCGCGTCTTGTTCGAGTGGGTGTCCGTGATGTCGTCGACCAGCTTGGCGGTCATGAGCGACTCGAGGATGCCGACCAGCGCCATCGCCAGCGCGTACGGGGCGATGGTCCGGAGGGTCTCGAGGGTCAGCGGCACGTCGGGGAAGAACAGGGTGGGCAGCGACTGCGGCAGCTCGCCCTCGTCGCCGACGGTCGGGACGTCGAGCCCGCCGAGCAGCACCGCACCCGTGATCAGCACGATCGCGACCAGCGGGGCGGGGACGACCTTGGTCCACCGCGGCAGCAGCACGATGATCGCGAGCCCGGCGGCCACCAGCGTGTAGACCCACCACCGGTTGTCGGGCGTGATCTTGTCGCCGAACAGGTGGGGCAGCTGGGAGGTGAAGATGAGGATCGCGAGAGCGTTGACGAAGCCCGTCATCACCGACCGCGGGACGAACCGCATGAGCTTGGCGACGCCGAGCAGGCCGAGCACCACCTGGATGACGCCGCCGAGGATCACGGTGGCGACGAGGTGGTCGAGGCCGTGGTCGCGCATCACGGGCGCGATCACCAGGGCGACGGCGCCCGTGGCGGCGGAGATCATCGCCGGCCGGCCGCCGACGAACGAGATCGTCACCGCCATCGTGAACGCCGCGAACAGGCCGATGCGCGGGTCCACGCCCGCGATGATCGAGAACGCGATCGCCTCGGGGATGAGCGCCAGGGCGACGACGAGGCCGGCGAGGACCTCGGTGCGCAGGCGGGTCCCGGACGAGAACGCGGCGCGGAACGACCCCGACGACGCAGCGTCCGGGGAGCCGGTGACGGGCAGGGGCCGGGGGGCGGGGTCGGGCAGGGAGGCGCGCAGGTCGTCGGACACGCTGAGGCTCCGTTCGGTACCGGGGGGCGGATGGACACGAGGGCGGACACCGACGGCCGCCGCGAACTCTACCCTCACGTGAGGGTAGGGTTCCATCGCCGCCGCCACCCCGGGCACCCGGCGGCATCGGTCAGACTGGTCACCATGGCCGAGCCCTCCCCCGACGCGACCCTCCACATCGGCGCCGTCGCGACCCGCACCGAGCTGTCGCTGCGCACGCTGCGGCACTACGACGAGGTGGGACTGGTGCGGCCGTCGGCGCGCAGCGAGGGCGGGTTCCGCCTGTACACCGAGGACGACGTCGAGCGGCTCCTGCTCGTGCGCCGCATGAAGCCGCTGGGCTTCACGCTCGAGGAGATGGCGGAGCTGCTGGAGATCACCGACGCGCTCGAGGCGGGGACGCTCGACGAGGCGGGGGCCGGCGACGCCCGGTCCCGCCTCGACGGCTACCGCGCCGCCGCCGAGGAACGCCGCGCCGGCCTCGCGCGCAAGCTCGCCATGGCGGACGAGTTCATCGCGCTGCTGCGCACCCGCTGACCCCGTCGTCTCGCCACCCGCACCCCCGGAAAGGCCCACCACCCCGCCGTGTACTCGCTCCTCCTGGCGATCATCTACCTCGCCTTCGTCAGCCTCGGGCTCCCGGACTCCCTCGTCGGGGCCGGCTGGCCCGTCATGCACGCCGACCTGGGCGTCCCCGTCTCCTTCGCCGGCATCATCACCATGATCATCGCCGGCGGCACGATCCTCTCCAGCCTGGCGTCCGAGCGGGTGACGAAGCGGTTCGGCGCCGGCGTCGTCACCGCCGTGAGCGTCGGGCTGACGGCCGCCGCCCTCGTGGGCTTCTCCGTCTCCGGCTCGTTCTGGCTGCTCTGCCTGTGGGCGATCCCCTACGGGCTGGGTGCCGGCGCGGTCGACGCGGCGCTCAACAACTACGTGGCCCTGCACTTCGCGGCACGGCACATGAACTGGCTGCACTCCTTCTGGGGGCTGGGCGCCTCCATCAGCCCGTTCATCATGAGCTACGCCCTCACGTCGGGGCTCGGCTGGTCGAGCGCCTACCGCATCGTCGGCGTCGCGCAGGCCGTGCTCACGGTCGTGCTGATCGCCAGCATCCCGCTGTGGGGGAAGGTCCGCCCGGCCCCCGAGGCCGAGCACCCCGCCGAGCACACCGACGCCGCCGAGCCGCCGGGCGGCGGCCGCTCCCACGTCCCGCTCGCGACGGCGCTGCGGATCCCCGGCGTCCTGCTGATCCTGGCCGCCTTCTTCGCGTACTGCGCCCTCGAGAGCACCGCGATCCTGTGGGCCTCGACGTACCTGGTCACCGACCGCGGGGTCGACTCCGCCACCGCGGCCGCCTTCGCCTCCCTGTTCCTGCTCGGCATCACCGCCGGGCGGTTCCTCGCCGGCTTCTTCGCGGACCGCGTCGGCGACAAGCGGCTGATCCGCGGCGGCTTCGCGGTGGTGGCCCTCGCCGTCGTGCTGATCGCCCTCCCGGTGGGCACCCCCGTCCCCGCCCTGGTCGGGCTCGTGATCGCGGGCCTGGGGTGCGCGCCGATCTACCCGGCGATCATCCACTCCACGCCGGCCAACTTCGGCGCCCGCAGCTCCCAGGCGATCATCGGCATCCAGATGGCCGCGGCGTACACCGGCTCGACGCTCGCGCCGCCCGCCTTCGGCGTGCTCTCGGCCTGGGTGGGTGCCTGGGTGTTCCCCCTGTTCCTCGCCGTGCTCGTGGCGCTCGGCCTGCTCATGTCCGAGCGGCTCAACCGGCTCGTCGCCCGGCGGGGCGACGAGCCGGATCAGGGCGCGACGGCGGGAGCGGTCGGCGCCGCGGAGCGCAGGGGATAGAGCCAGAAGCAGACAAAGGCCAGGGCCGCGAGGACCACCGGCACGCCGCCGATGAGCAGGCGGATGCCGGTGGCCACCTGCGGCACCTGCGTGGCCGCCCCCTCGACGTACCCGCTCGCCGCGAGCACGCCGGCCACGACCACCGCCTGAACGACCACCGACCCGCGGACCACGAAGCCGTTGGCGCCGAAGTACATGCCCTCGCGGCGCAGGCCGGTGCGGCGCTCGTCGTCGTCGATCACCTGGCCGAGGGCCACCTCCAGCACCTGCAGGAGGCCCGCGACGCCGAGACCGACGGCGAGCCCGGCCACGGCGGCGCCGAGCACGGTCGTGGGCAGCAGGTACAGGCAGGTCGCGAGCCCGTAGACGGCGACGACGGCGAGCATCGTGGTGCGCGGCCCGAGCCGGCGCACCACCCACGACCAGCCCCAGATCGCCGGGATCGCGGCCACGAAGATCGGCGCCAGCAGCAGCGTCGCGTCGGCGTCGGTGCCGCCCACGGTGTACTTCACGTAGAACGGGATGCCCGCGAGCAGCACCGACGTCGTGCTCTGCAGCAGCAGCGAGCCCAGCACGTACGTGACGAACGCGCGGTTGGCGAAGGTGTAGCGCAGCTGGTCGCGGAGCCCGACGGCGGACTCCCGGGCCCGCACGGCGTCGTCCGCGTCGCGCTCCACCATGCCCAGCAGCGACCAGGCGAAGAACGCGGCGCACACGACGGCGAGCGCGACACCCATCCCCGCCCAGCCGATCGCGTCGTACAGCAGCGGCGCACCCGCGGTGCCGAGGATCATCCCGACCAGCGCGAAGAGCTGCCGGGGCGCGTTGCCGCGCGCCCGCTCCGCCGTCGTGCGGAAGATCTCCGGGAACAGCGCGGACACGTTGAGCACGACCGCCACGTACGCGACGTCGAACACCGCCACGACGAGCAGGAACCACACGACGAGCCCCGCCGCCGGCAGGGCGGGCGGCGCCCACACGAGCGCGAACGACACGACGAGCGGCACGATCCCCAGCACGATCCACGGCACCCGCCGGCCCCAGCGCGTGCGGCGCCGGTCGGAGGCCGCGCCCACCACCGGGTTGAGCACCGCGTTGAGGACGCCGTGCGCCACCATCGCGCCCGCGACCCAGCCCGCGGGCACGCCGAGGTGGTCCACGTAGAAGAAGACGACGAACGCGGAGAACGTCTGCAGCATGAGGTTCGCCGGGAACGCCGACGCGCCGTACGCCACGGCCTGCGCCCGGGTGGGCGCCCCCTCGAGCCGCCGGTCGCGCAGCCGGGCGAGCACGCCCGTCCCGGCCGCGGTGTCGCTCACCGCTCGCCCCGCTGCACCGCGCGCAGGTCGCGCCAGCCGACGCGGACCAGGCCCTCGTCCGCGATCACGGCGGCCACGTCCGGGTCGCGCAGCAGTCGCTCCTCGTGGCCGCGCTTGGGCGCCGCGTAGTCGACGGCGTCGCGCAGCTCGTCGTCGTGCAGCATCGGGTGCAGGAAGATCTCCGTGACCCCCGGCCGCACGTCGCGCAGCAGGTCGAGGAAGCCCGCCTTCACCGTCTCGTAGCCCTCGGCGTCGGGGGTGCCCTCCCCCGCCAGCTCGAACGGGTGCGTCCACAGCCGGTCGAGGATGACGACGCCGGCCGCGTCGGCGGCCGCGGTGGCGGCGTCGAGGATCGCCTGCGAGCCGGGCGCGTCCGGGTCCGCGCCCATGGCCCCGAGCCCGTCCAGCGAGCGCGGCAGCCGGAACGGCAGGCCGCGTGCGGCCGCGAGCCCGAGCACCTGCGGCAGGAACGACCGCCCCGTCGCGAGCCCGTAGACCGAGCCCATGTGGTTGTCGAGGTGCGTGACGTCCACGCCCGCGGCGAGCGCCCCGTCGAGCTGCGCCGTGAGCTCGGCCTCGACGTCCTCGTCCCGGGCCTGCCGTTCGACGACGTCGACGGCCGCGGGGAAGTACCCGGCGCCGTCCACCAGCGACGTGCCCACGCCCGTCAGCGGGCGCCACCGGTAGCGGGTCCACTCGCTGGTGAGGACCAGGTGCACGCCGACGTCGAGCCCGGGGTCCGCGGCCGCCGACGCGAGGGCGTCCGGCGCCCACGGGCACGGCACCATCACCGTCGAGGAGTCGAGGTGCCCCGCCGCGAGCAGCGGCAGGATCGCGCGGTTGGCGGCGCGGCACATGCCCAGGTCGTCCGCGTTGAGGATGATCGCGCGGGCGTCAGGGGCGAGGCCGAGGCGTGCGGTGAGGTCGGACGGCGGCGCGTCGGCCGCGTTCACCGGGCCGCCCGGTCCGCGATCCCGGCGCGCAGTGCCTCGCCGGCCACCCACGCGGCGCCCAGCACGGCGCCGTCCGCGCCGAGCGGCGATGCGTCGACGTGCACGGGCAGGACGCCGACACGGTCGCGCAGGTAGCTGGCGACCCGCTCGTGGATCGGGGGGCGCGCGGCCTCGTCGGCGAGGACGAAGGCCTCCGGGTCGAGCACGATCGCCAGCGACGCGACGATGACGGCGACCCGGCGGGCCAGCTCCGCCACGACGTCGTCAGCGACGCCGTCGCCGTGCTCCGCGCGGTCGATCAGCTCGTGGACGGTGATGTCCTCCGGCAGGTCGTGGTCCTTCGCCAGCGTCGCGATCGCCGCGTCGCCCAGCACCTGCTCCCCCAGCGCGTGCCCCGGCTGCGGCAGGAAGGCCACCTCGCCCGCGATGCCCGCGGCGCCCCGGTGCACCCGGCCGTCGAGCACGATGCCCGCGCCGAAACCCTCGCCGAACGAGACGGTCACGAACGTGGACCGGCCCTGCCCGGCCCCCCGGTGCTGCTCCGCGACGGCGGCCAGGTTCACGTCGTTGTCCAGCGTGACGGGGCAGCCGAGGGCATCCACGAGCGCGTCGTGCAGCGCCGTCCCGCCCTTCTCGTAGCCGGGCACGTGCAGCACCGTCGTGCGGTCGGCGCCCACCACCGCGGGGAACGCCACGACCGCGCGGCTCACCTCGACCCCGCGGCCCGGCTCGAGCCGCGCCTCGACGTCCTCGCGGCACGAGTTCGCCAGCACCGCCGCCGCCCGCGCCCGCGCCACGGGGGTGCGCTGGACGTCACGCCGCTCGGCCCGCGCCCGGACGGCGCCGGTCGCGTCCACGAGGGCGACGCGCACCCGGTCGCGGGCGACGTCCACGCCGAGGCCGAAGGCCGAGTCCGGGTCCACCTCCAGGACGTCGGACCCGCGCAGCGGGCCGGGAGTTCCGGTGTCAGGGGTGGTGGGCATCTGGCCTCCGTCGGAGCGTCGCGGGACGCGATCGTCCCGGCGCTGCGAGCCTAGCCACGCCCCGCCGACGTTGTCGACGCGAGGTGTCGGCGCTGCTCAGGCGCCAGATCCGCCCCGGGTGCAGGGATCAGGACTGGGCGCTCTCGTGGGAGCGTCCGATGCCGCGGACCGCGTCCACCGCCCCCCGCACGCGACGCGCGTTCACCGCGAGCACGACGTCCCGGTACTGCCCGGCCCGGTGCAGCTGGCCCCGGAGGTCGTTCGACGACGCGCGGTGCTTGAGGTCGCACGGCACCTCGACGGCCACGTACCCCTGGCGGAGCAGGTCGATCGTCATGCCGGTCTCGACACCCCAGCCGTGCGCCAGCGGCGTGGCGGCCTCGAACGCCTCACGGGTGAGGCAGCGCATGCCGGACAACGGTTGGCTGGGGCTCCACCCGGTGAGGTGCTGGATGGCGCGGCGCGCCGTGCCGACGACGATGCCGCGGCCGCCGGCCCCGGTCTGCTTCGGCAGCAGCGCGATGGCGACGTCGGCCACGCCCTCGCGCACGGGGGCGACGAGAGGGGCCGTGTTGACGGCCGTGTCGCCGAGGTCGCCGTCGACGAACAGGAGGAGCCGCGGGGCGCGGCCGTCGGCGTCGCGCATCGCGACGACGGCCGCGCCGGTCTCCATCGCGGCCGCCTTGCCGCGGTTGTGCGAGTGCCGGACGACGACGGCCCCGGCGTCGCGGGCGACGTGCTGCGTGTCGTCCGTCGAGCCGTCGTCGACCACGAGCACGAGGTCGACGTGCGGGATCGCGCGCGCCGAGCGCACCGTCGCCGCGATCCGCGCGGCCTCGTCCTTCGCGGGGATGATCACCGCGACGCGCTGCGGGTTGCGGCGCCCCTGGGCGACCGGTGGCCGCGGGGTCTTGGCGACCGGCAGCGCCCCCACGCGCGTCGTCGTGACGCCGCCGTCACCGCCGGCGACGGTGTTCCGCTCGCCGGCCTCGTCCTGGCTGGTGGACACCTCAGCGCCCGTGCGGGTCGCCCCGTGGTCCGTGTTCACGACTCCCTGCCTGTTGGGTTCTCTCGCTCGTGTCGGCCGGCGGTCGGCCGGCGTGCTGTGCGGTGCCCCCTTGGGGGAATCACCGGAGATCAGAAGAGCAATCTTTTCCTGAGAAACTCTACTCCCCCGGAACGCCCGACCTCGGGTCAAGAAACGGTGTCGAGCGGGACGGTCCGTGAAGATCGTGCGGAGCCCGCGACCTCGCGGGGACCGCCGGCGGCCGGGGCCGCCGGGCGGCGCCGCATCAGCGCAGCGTCACCTGTCGGGAGACGATACCGGCCCGGGCGCGTCGCTCGTTCGCGTCGAGCGGCTCGGTGACCGCGAGCGCCTCCTCGAGCTTGCCCGCGAGCTCGGCCACGGGCTCCTCCAGCTCCGCCGCCTCGGTGCCGCGCGGCAGCTCCCACACCGGCACGACGAGCCCGCAGGCGCGGAACATCCCGAGGAACTTGCCGCCCGCCAGGCCGGACTCGCGGCGCGCGTGCAGCCGCGCGATCGCGTCGACGACGGCGTCCTCGTCCTCCGTGCGCGCCCAGCGCAGGAACTCGCGCGACATGCGGCACCAGTACGCCGCGGGGACCGCTGCCAGCTTCACGGTGGGGATGGAGGACTCCGCCGCCTCGTCCAGGGACTCGCGGATCTCGTCCGTCATCTGCGTCCCGGCGTCGACCCAGTAGTCGTAGCCGTCGTGCACGGTCACCTCGAACGGGACGTCGAGGTCGAGGACGTCCTGGAGGCGGGGGTCGTCGTCCGCAGGGGCCGACAGCTCCTCGGGCAGCACGCCCGAGCCGGGCTCCGCCGCGAGCGCCGCGAGGAGCGCGGCGGCCAGGTCGCGGCTGAGGTCGTCGGAGGTGCCCAGGCCCTGCAGCGCGAGCAGCACCGTGCCGTCCTCGCGGTGCAGCGCGCACCAGCCGCCCGGCAGGACGGTCGTGACGGTGACGTCGCGGCCGCCGTGGTCCGCCGTCGTGCGCGCCGTCGCCGTGGCGGACGGCACCACCTCGCGCAGCGCGACCCAGTCCGCCTCCCCGGGAAGCCCCTCGAACGGACGCAGGACAGGGGCGGTCGCAGAGCTCTTGGCCATGCCCGCGATCCTATCGGCCCGGCGCACCCTCCTCCCGCCCGAGTCGTGCCGGTCCTGCCGAGGTGGTGGTGGTGCCCAGGGAGGTCCGGTACCACCTTGCCGGGCCCATCCCCCGGCGGGCGTGGGTACGGTGACGGGATGGAGCCGTGGCGCCGCCTCGTGGCGGACTACCGGACGGGCCTCGGCGACGGCGCCCAGCCCGACGACGACGTCCCGCCGCTCGACGGCGCACCGGACGCCTGGCTCGCCGCCACGCTGCCGGTGCTGGACCTGGCGCTGGGGTCGGTCGCGGCCCTCGCCTCTGCCGCCCGTCGGTCGGGCGCGACGGGCCCCCTGGTGGAGCGCGGGCCGTCGCCGGCGCGGGTCGCGGCGTCGTTCGGCTCCGACCGGCTGCTGCGGCTCGACGGGCGGCCGGTCCCGGGGTTCGCGCCGCTGTCCGGCTTCTTCCGCACCCGCGACGGCTGGGTGCGGACGCACGCCAACTACCCGCACCACCGGGCCCGCCTGCTGCACCTCCTCGGCCTGCCCGACGGCGCCGACCGCGACGGCCTCGCCGACCGGCTCGCTGCCGTCTCGGCGGCCACGCTGGAGGACGATGCCGCCGCCGCGGGCGCGATCGTCGTCCGCGTGCGCGCCGAGGCGGAGTGGCGCACGTCCGTGCCCGGCCGGGCTGCGTGGCGAGGCCCCCTGGTGCGGTCCGGGGTGCGCGACGACGTCGTCGCGCGACCGGCGGAGCTCCCCGGCGGGGCCGCACCCCTCGCGGGGCTGCGCGTGCTCGACCTCACCCGCGTGATCGCCGGCCCCGTCGCCACCCGGGCGCTGGGCGCCCTCGGCGCCGACGTGCTGCGTGTCGACCCGCCCGTGCCCGCGGAGATCCGACACCAGCACCTCGACGTCGGGCAGGGCAAGCGCACCTCCCTGCTCGACCTGCACGACGCCGGCGACCGCGACCGCGCGCAGGCGCTCCTGGACGACGCCGACGTGCTGGTCACCGGCTACCGCCCCGGCGCGCTCGACCGGTTCGGGCTGCGCCCACCGCCGGGCGCCGTCGTCGCGCACGTGTCCGCCTGGGGCGACGACGGGCCGTGGGCGCACCGCCGCGGCTTCGACTCGATCGTGCAGGCGGCGTCGGGCGTCGCGCTGCTCGAGTCGCCGGACGGCGAGGCGCCCGGCGCGCTGCCCGCGCAGGCGCTCGACCACGCGACGGGCTACCTGCTCGCCGCCGGCGTCGTGGACGCGCTCGCCGCCCGCGACGACGGCCGCGGGCGCGACGTCGCGGCGTCGCTCGCGCGCACCGCCGCCTGGCTGCTCGACGCCGGCGCCCGGGATCCCGGACACCCGCCGGCCGCCGCGCCCGGCCCGGAGGCGGTCGTGAGCCACGGCCACCGTCCGCGCGTCACGACCGCGCGCCCCGCGCTGCCCGGCCACGACGACCACCCGGCGCCCGCCCACCCCTGGGGCACGGACCACGCCGCGTGGCAGGAAGCGCCGCCGTCGTGAGGGTGATCCCCGCCCCGGGAAGTGCGAGGGGCGCAGGGCTCTGGTCTGATCGGACCTGACCCGGCGCGCACCGCCCGGGCGGCGACGAGAGGGGTCGGCGATGGCGGTCGTGACGCGGGGGTTCGGGGGCCGGCGCCCCGAGCCGGAGCACGAGATCCCGCCGGGGCAGTTCGTCACGGACGACTTCCCCGTGCTGTCGGCGGGGCCGACCCCGGACGTCGACGAGTCCCGCTGGGAGCTCACCGTCCGCACGGAGACGGGCGAGGGCACGTCGTGGACGTGGGAGCAGCTCCTGGCGCTGCCCGCCGAGGACGTCGTCACGGACATCCACTGCGTCACGCACTGGACCAAGCTCGGCACGACGTGGCGCGGCGTCTCCCTGGACACGCTGCTGGCCGACGTCGAGACGAGCGCGGAGTTCGTCATGGCGCGCTCGTACGGCGGCTACACCACGAACCTGCCGCTGCAGGACCTGCTCGACGGGCAGGCGTGGGTGGCGTACGAGTTCGAGGGCGAGCCGCTGGAGCCGGTGCACGGCGGGCCGGCCCGGCTGCTGGTGCCGCACCTGTACTTCTGGAAGAGCGCCAAGTGGCTGCGCGGCCTCGACCTCATGGACGACGACGACCTGGGCTTCTGGGAGCAGAACGGGTACCACGCCTACGGCGACCCCTGGCTCGAGCAGCGGTACGCGTGAGCTGGCACGTCGCGACGGTCGTCGGGGCGCGGCCCCTGACGGGCACCGCCCGCGCCCTGACCCTGGCGGTGCCCGGGTTCGTCGGCGCGCTGCCCGGCCAGCACGTCGACGTGCGGCTCACCGCCCCCGACGGCTACCAGGCCACCCGCGCCTACTCGCTCGCCGAGACGGGGCACGACGAGCGGGTCGACCTCGTCGTGGACGAGGTGCCCGACGGCGAGGTGTCGCCCTACCTGGTCCGCGACGCCCGGCCGGGCGACCAGCTCGAGGTGCGCGGCCCGCTCGGCGGGTACTTCGTCTGGCACGACGCCGACACCGCCCCGGTGCTGCTCGTGGCCGGCGGCTCCGGCGTCGTGCCGTTCCTCGCGATGCTGCGCGCCCGCCGCAGCACCGGGCGCCGGGCGCCGTTCCGCCTCGTGTGCTCCGTGCGCGCGCCCGCCGACGCCATCGAGCGCGGGGAGGTCGACACCCCCGACCGCGGGTTCGACGTGCGCTGGGTCTTCACGCGCGAGGCCCCGCCCGGGTGGCCGACGCCGCCGCGCCGGATCACGACCGACGACCTCGCCGCCCCCGGGTTCGGCCCGGACGACGGCACGGACGTCTTCGTCTGCGGCCCCACCGGCTTCGTGGAGGCGGCGGCCGGCCTGCTCACCGCCCTCGGGCACCCGCCCGACCGCGTCCGCACCGAGCGTTTCGGAGGTGCCTGATGTCGTCCCCCGCCGCACCCGCAGCCGACCGGACCGCCCTCGACGGGTCGGCCCTGGCCGGCACGCTGAGCGAGGTCTACGCCTTCGAGACGACGCGCGCCGTCGTGCGCTGCTCCAGCTGCGGGCACACCGACGTCCTCGCCCGCACCACCGTGCACCTGTCCGCCATGGGCGGCGTCGTGCGCTGCGCGACCTGCGCCGCCGTCCTGCTCGTCGTCGTCGAACGACCCGACGGGGTCCGCGTGTCCGCGTCCGGCGCGGCCTGGGTGCAGGCACCGCCCCGCTGATCCCGTCGGAACGGCAGTTCGCGCTCAGGGCGGCAGTTCGAACTGCCGACCCGAGCACGAACTGCCGCTCTCATCGGGTCCCGGCGCCGAGGAACTCCCGGAGTGTCGCGACCCAGGCGTCGAACCCGTCGAGGTGGGCGTCGTGGCTCGCGTCGGCGAGGTCCGCGCGTCGGGTGCTCGGCCGGCGTGCGAGCAGCTCGTCCTGCTGCTCCGACGTGAACATCCCGTGCTCGGCGAAGACTGCGAGGGTCGGGACGGACAGGCGCTCCCACTCCGCCCAGCGGGGTTCGTGGACCGCCTCGAGCGTCCGGCGCATGACGTCCGCGTCGAAGCGCGGCCGCAACCCGTCCGGGGTCCGCTCGAGGTCGGCGATCCACGCGGACGTCAGCGGGGACTCCCCGAGGAACGCGCGGGCGCGCTGCTCGTCGGCGAAGGGGACGGGCCAGGACGCGAAGTACGCGCCCAGCGCCGCGGCCGCCTCCGGGCCCTCGCCCGCGCCGGCGTGCCCCTCGAGCATCACGAGCCGGTCGACCAGATCAGGCCTGGCCTCGGCGACCAGGAACGCGGTGTGCGCCCCCATCGACTGGCCCACCAGGGCGACCGACCGCCCCGGCGCGAGGCACTCGACCACCGCGATCACGTCGTCGACGAAGGCCTGGCGAGAGAGGTCGGCCGGACGGCGCGTGCTGGCGCCGTGGCCGCGCTGGTCGAGCAGCAGCACCCGAGACGCGTCCGCGAGACCGCGCGCGGTCGCCATGAGCTCGCGAGAGCTGCCCGCCAGACCGTGCAGGAGGAGCACCGGCGGACCGTCGCCGCCCGTGTCCGCGACGGAGAGGTCCACCGGCCCACGGCGGACCACGGTCCTCAGCACAGGAACCCCCGCCTCACAGGTGGTCGAGCCACTGCAGCACGGCGCCCTCGCGCAGCGCCCACGGGCAGATCTCGACCTCGTCGACGCCGAGCGCGCGCATGGTCTCCTCCGCCACGACCGCCCCGCCGACGATCTGGTACGTGCGCTCCGGCGTCACGCCGGGCAGCGCGGTACGGCCCTCGGCGGTGAGGCGGGCCAGCCGCGGCACCCAGTCCGCGAGCTGGGGCAGGCGCAGCCGCCAGCGGTCGTCCGGGCCGACGGCCTCCACCTGCATGCCGGCCAGCCGCGCGAGCGAGCGGAACGTCTTCGACGTCGCGACGACGTGGTCGGGCGCGGGCACCGTCGCCAGCCGGTCGACGACGGGCGCCAGCAGCGCGCGGGCGTGCACGCGCAGCGCCTGGACCTGGTCGGGCGGGGGCGGGTCGTCGGGCAGGTACTCACGCGTGGTCCGGCCGGCGCCGAGCGGCACGGACGCGGCGAGGTCCGGCTCCTCGTCCACGCCGGAGGCGATCTCCAGCGAGCCGCCGCCGATGTCGAGCACCAGGAGCCGGCCGGCCGCCCACCCGTGCCAGCGGCGGGCGGCGAGGAACGTCAGCCGGGCCTCGTCCTCGCCCGACAGCACGACCACCTCGCGGCCCACGCGCCCGGCGATCTCCGCGAGCACCGCGGCGCCGTTCGCGGCGTCCCGCAACGCGGACGTCGCCATCGGCAGCAGCTCGTCGACCGCGGACTCGCGGGCGAGCTCCATGACGTCGTCGACGGCGGCCAGGATCGTGCGCCGCCCCTCGGCCGTGACCGCGCCGTCGGCGTCGAGATACCGCATGAGGCGCACCGTGATCTTGCGCTCCGCGTGCGGCACGGGCCGCACGCCGTACCGCGCGTCCAGCACGAGCAGGTGCACCGTGTTGGAGCCGATGTCGATCACGCCGAGGCGGGGCGCGGAGGCCCGGGCTGCGCTGCTCATGGCAGCCGAGCGTAGCGGCGGCGTCGGACGCCGTGCCCGCCCCGCGCACGACGACGCCCGGTCCCGCGGGGCGGGGCCGGGCGTCGTGAGCCGGTCAGCTGGGGATCGTCAGGAGAGCGCCTTCGCCTTGAGCTGCGCGTACTCCTCCGGCGTGATGGTGCCCTCGTCGAGCAGCTTCTTCGCCTGGGCGATGTGGTCGGCCGGGCTGCCCGCGACCTCCCGGATGTACGCGTCGGTGCCGGCCTTGGCCTCCTTCACCGCCGCGAGCTGACGCTCCGACATCCCCCGCCCGCGGGCGATGAGGTAGACGAGGGCGGACAGCAGCGGGATGAAGATCAGGAGGATCACCCACACCGCCTTCCACCAGCCCGACAGGTCCCGGTCACGGAAGAGGTCGGTGAGGATCTGGAACAGCACCATCAGGTAGGCGATGAACAGGAAGATCCAGACGAGGTACCAGAAGAAGTCCCAGAAGGTTTCCATCGCGCGTGTCCTTTCGAGCGGTCCCAACCATCGACAGGTCGACCGGTGGCGGACCCGTGTGCCCGCGCTGGGAACGCTAGTGGCGACATGCCGGACGCGCGCGTCGAAACGGGGTGATCTGGGCCTCGACCCGGCGAACCGGGCTCTGCGGGAGGTTCGCGACAGGCGGGACGGTCAGCGGCGGTCGGCGCGCTCGGCGTCCTCGACGAGCTCCTCGGCGCCCGCGACGACGGCGGCCTCCTCGGCCCGAGCCCGGGCCAGCGCGTCGGCGCGCACGGCCTGGATCTCCCCGTGCAGGGAGGCGTGCACGCGCTTGCGGACGTCGCGCGCGATGGCGTCGACGTCGGCCTCGTCGGCGGTCTCGCCACGGGCCGCCAGCTCCGTGGTGAGGCGGTCGACCGCCGCGTCGATCTCCCGGCGGACCTCGACCTCGGCCGCGTCGAACAGCGCCACGACCGCGGCGTCCGCGGCGCGGCCCAGGCGGGTCTCCTCGAAGCCCGAGGCCGCGTCGTCCACGATCCGCCGGGCCCGGTCGACGACGTCCGCGGCCGTGGCCGGGGCGTGCGCCTTGAGCGTGCCCAGGTCGTACAGCAGCACGCCCTCGACGTCGGCCACGCGGGGGTCGACGTCGCGGTGCAGCGCCAGGTCGAGGATGACGAGGGGGCGCGGCTCCGGCTCGTCGCCGGCGGCGGCCGCGGCCCGCTCGCGCGAGCGCACCACCGCGGCGGCGTCGAGCACGTACTCCAGGGACGCCTCGGCCCGCCCGTCCGCGACGGCGCCGGCGGGCCGCCGGCCGCGCGCGCCCGAGCACGACACGACGAGGTCGGCGTCGGCCAGCGCCTCGACGAGGTCCGGTGCCGCCTCGACGTCGTGACCCTCCGCGAAGACCTCCGCGCGGCCGGAGCGCGAGTACACCCGCACGTCGTCGCAGCCGCGGGCGCGCAGCGCCGCCACCGACGCCCCCGCGTAGGAGCCCGTGCCGATCAGCACCGCGCGCACACCCCGCCACGACCCGTCCCGCTCGGCACGGCCGCGCAGCAGGTCACGACCCGCGAGGTCCAGCCCGAGCGACACGACGGACCGCCCGGCACCGCCGAGCTCCGTGTGCGTGCCGACACGCTTCGAGGTGCGCGACGCCGTCTGGAACAGCAGCTCGAGGGTCTTCGACGTGGTGCCGTCCGCGCGGGCCTCGGAGAGGGCGCGCTTCACCTGCCCGGCGATCTCCCGCTCCCCCACGACCATCGAGTCCAGGCCCGCCGCCACCGTGAACAGGTGCGAGGTGACCTCCGGCCCGGTGCGGACCGTGAACGAGTCGGCCGCGACGTCCTCGGACACCCCGGAGCTCGCGGCGACCAGGGCGGCGACGTGGCGCGTGGTGTGCCGGACGGCGTCGCCGTGCAGGGGCGCGTCCACGTCCAGGTAGAGCTCGAAACGGTTGCACGTGGAGATCACCACGGAGCCCTGCACGGGCCCGCACGACCCCACGGCGACACGCCCGACGGAGCCGGACCCGGTGGACAGCCGCTCGAGGGCGTCCAGGTCCAGCTCGCGGTGCGAGGCGGTCAGGGAGAGGAGTACCACAGTGGCTCCACTTTAAGAGGGCCGAACAACCGGGGCAGAATCGTGAACCGTGACACCCCCCACGATCCCGGCCGAGACGCCGTCCGAGCCCACCCAGCTGCCCGCCGACCACCCGTTGGTCGACGGCCGGACGACGCGTGCCCCGCTGGTGCGTGCCCTGCGGGGCGACCGTCCGGACGTGACCCCCGTGTGGTTCATGCGGCAGGCCGGCAGGTCGCTGCCCGAGTACCGCGAGGTCCGTCAGGGGGTAGGGATGCTCGACTCCTGCCTCCGGCCACCGCTCGCCGCGGAAATCACCCTCCAGCCCGTGCGCCGTCACCATGTGGACGCCGCCGTCTTCTTCAGCGACATCGTCGTGCCGCTGCGGCTCGCGGGCGTGGACGTCGACATCAAGCCCGGCGTCGGCCCCGTGATGGACCAGCCGTACCGCACGGCCGAGGACGTCGCGCGGCTCACCTCGCGGACGCTCGACGACGGCGCGCTCGCGCCGATCGCGGAGGCCGTGCGGCTGACGGTGGCCGAGCTGGGCGACGTGCCGCTGCTCGGCTTCGGCGGCGCGCCGTTCACGCTCGCGGCCTACCTGGTCGAGGGCCGCCCGTCGCGCGACCACCTCGCCGCGCGCACCCTCATGCACGCCGACCCCGAGACGTGGGCACGGCTCACCGCCTGGACGGCCGAGCTCACCGGCCGCTTCCTGCGCACGCAGGTGCTCGCCGGCGCGTCCGCCGTGCAGCTCTTCGACTCCTGGGCGGGCTCCCTGTCCCTGGCCGACTACACCGCGCACGTGGCGCCGTCGTCGACCGCCGCGCTGGCGCACGTCGCCGATCTGCGCGGCCCCGACGGCGGCCTGCCCGCCATCCACTTCGGCACCGGCACCGGGCACCTGCTGCCCGCGCTGCGCGACGTGCTGGACGCCGCCGGCGTCGCGCACCCCGCCGTCGGCGTCGACTACCGCACCCCCCTCGACGAGGCCGCCGCCCTGCTCGCCGATCACCCGCGCGGCGCCGTGCCCGTGCAGGGCAACATCGACCCCGCCCTGCTGGGCGCCCCGTGGCCCGTGCTCGAGGCGCACGTGCGCGACGTCGTCGCCCGCGGCACCGGCGCCCCCGGGCACGTGGTCAACCTGGGCCACGGCGTGCCGCCGGACACCGACCCGACCGTGCTCACGCGCGTCGTCGAGCTGGTGCACTCGCTGTGACGCCCCTCCCGCCGCTGGGCGCCCCCGACGCGGCCTCCGGCCGGCCCGCCCGGCCGCCGGAGCACGTCGACGCGGTCGTCGTCGGCGGCGGGATCGGCGGGCTCGTCGCGGCCCGCACGCTGACCCGCCGCGGCCTCCAGGTGGTGCTGCTCGAGGCGTCCGACCGCGTGGGCGGCCCCGTGCGCGGCGGCGCGTTCGGCTCGCCGCCCGTGCGGCTCGACCTCGGCGCCGAGTCGTTCGCCGCGCGCGGCACCACGGTCACGGACCTGGCGGAGGAGCTCGGGCTGGACGTCGTGAGCCCGGCGGCCCTGTCCGCCTGGGGGTACGCGGCGGGGCGCGCCTTCCCGCTGCCGAAGGCGGGCGTGCTCGGCATCCCGTCGGTCCCGTGGGCGGCCGACGTGCGGCGCGCGATCGGCTGGCTCGGCGTCGCCCGAGCGGCCCTGGACCGCGTGCTTCCGCGGTTCGTCGCGGACACCACCGACCTGGGCACGCTGGTGCGCTCCCGGCTGGGGCGCCGCGTGGCCGACCGGCTCGTCGCGCCCGTCGCCACCGGGGTGCACTCCGCGCCGCTCGACCGCCTCGACGTCGCCGCCGTCGCGCCCGGGCTGCTCGACGCGTTCGCCCGCACGGCGTCGCTGTCGCGGGCCGTCGCCGAGCTGCGGGCGGCCGCCCCGGCCGGGTCCGCCGTGCGCGGGATCGACGGCGGCATCCACGCCGTCGTCGAGGCGCTCACCGGCGAGATCGCCGCGAGCGCCGAGGAGTTCGCCGACTCGCCGCGCACCGACGCGACCGGCCCCATCCACGCCGCCGTGCGCGTGGGGCAGCAGGTCGACGGCGTGCAGCGGGTCGGCGCGGACTGGCAGGTCACCACGACCGTCGGCGACACCGTGCGCGCGCCGCGGCTGGTCGTGACGACGCCGCACGTCGCGCCGCTGCTGGCGCCATGGGTCACGGCGCCGGGCGAGGCCGAGCCGGGCACGGTGCCCGTGCCGACACCGGAGGCGGGCGCCGACATCTGGCTCGCGACGCTCCTGCTCGACGCGCCCGAGCTCGACGACGCCCCCCGCGGCTCCGGGATGCTCGTCGCGCCCGACGCCGAGAGCGCGGCGGACGCGGGAGTCGCGGGGGACAGCAAGGGCGCGGCCGGGGTGCGCGCCAAGGCGCTGACGCACGCGACGGCGAAGTGGCCGTGGCTGGCCGACCGGGTGCGGCGGGCCGCCGGGCCGGGGGTGCACGTGGTGCGGCTGTCGTACGGCCGGATCGGCACGACGACGGAGCCGCCGTCCGCCGAGGAGGCCGCCCGCGACGCGTCCGCGCTGCTCGGCGTCGACCTCACCGACCGCGTCCGCGACCACCTGCTGCAGCGCTGGGACGGCTCGCTGCCCCCGCCGACCCCCGCCTACCGCGCGCAGGTCGCCGCGTTCAGCGCCGCCGTCGGGCACACGCCGGGGCTGGCCGTGACCGGTGGCTGGGTGGCGGGCACCGGCCTCGCGGCGATCGTCGCGCACGCGCAGGCCGCCGTCGCCGCACTCTGACCCGCGACCTGTCAGAGCCAGGTAGGGGTATACCCGGCTGTGGCTCTGACAGGTCTCCGGCACCTGGAGTTGTCAGAGCCAGGTCGGGCCATACCCCGACCTGGCTCTGACAACTTGCGGCGTGGTGTCGACGCATCGTCATGACCTGGCGTCACGACGTCGGGGTGAACGGTGTGAGATCGGCCTCCGGCCCGCCGGAAGTTGTCCACAGGCGGTGCCCCTGCGCGACACTGGACCGGTGAGCACCCCCGAGACCGCCCCCGCCCCGCTGCGCCTCGGCACCCGCGGCAGCGCCCTCGCGACGACGCAGTCCGGCCTGGTCGCGCGCCGGCTGGAGGAGCTGCTGGGCCGGCCGGTCGAGCTGGTGCGCATCCGTACCGAGGGCGACGTGAAGACCGGCTCGCTCGCGTCGCTGGGCGGCACCGGCGTGTTCGTCACGGCGCTGCGGGAGGCGCTGCTCGACGGGCGCTGCGACGTCGCCGTGCACTCGCTCAAGGACCTGCCGACGGCGCAGCCCGCCAAGCTCACGATCGTCACCCCCGAGCGGGAGGACCCGCGCGACGCGCTGTGCGCCCGCGACGGCCTGACCCTCGACACACTGCCGCGCGGCGCCCGCGTCGGCACGGGCTCCCCGCGCCGGGCGGCGCAGGTGCAGGCCGCGCGCCCCGACGTCGAGCTGGTGGACATCCGCGGCAACGTCGAGACCCGGCTGGCCCGCGCGCTCGGCCCGGACGCCGACCTCGACGCCGTCGTGCTCGCGCTCGCCGGCCTGACCCGGCTGGGCCGCACCGAGGTGGTCACGCAGGCACTCGACCCGGCCGTCGTCGCCCCCGCCCCCGGGCAGGGCGCGCTCGCCGTCGAGGCCCGCACCGCCGACGTCGTTCCCGGCACCCCGCTGGCGGACGCGTTCGCCGCCCTCGACCACCGCCCCACGCGGCTCTCGGTGCTGGCCGAGCGCGCGGTGCTCGCGCGGCTCGAGGCCGGCTGCGCGGCGCCGGTCGGCGCGCACGCCCGCGTCGAGGCGGGCGAGCTGCAGCTCACCGCGGTGGTCGCCCGCGTCGACGGGACGGAGCAGCTCACGCACAGCGCGTCCGCCGCGCTCGCGGCGAACGACGCCCCCCTGGACCATGCGGCGCAGGACGACGCCGCGACCGCCCTGGGCTTCCGCGTGGCCGAGGCGCTGCTCGCCGACGGCGCGGCCCGCCTCGCGCCACTGGTGGGCGGCAGCGGCGAGCCCCGCACGGGCGAGGCGGACGACGTCACGCCGCGGCCCGACGTCGAGCCCCTGCACACGCCCACCGGCACCGACGACCCGGAGGGCGCGTGACCGAGGACGCCGCCCGCGAGGGCACGGGCCGGGCCGGGTCCGTGCTGGTGGCGCGGGCACCCGGCCGCGGCGCCGGGCTCGCCGCGCGGCTGCGCGACCACGGGCTGGACGTCGTCGTCGCGCCCGTGATCGAGCGTGCCCCGGCGGACGACCTCGCGCCGCTCGACGACGCCGTCCGCGGCCTGGCACGCGGTGCCTTCGTCTGGGTCGCCGTGACCAGCGTCAACGCCGTCGACGCGCTCGCCGACGCCGCCGCCCGGACCGGCACCAGCCTCGCGGAGGCCCGCGCGCGCTGGGCCGCCGTCGGCCCCGCGACGACCCGCGCGCTCGCCGCGGCCGGCGTCACGTCCGACCTCGTGCCGGACGACGACGCCACCGCCGCCGGGCTGGTCGCGGCGTTCCCCGACCCGGCCGCCACCGACCCGGAGACGCCGGCCGTGCTGCTGCCGCTCGGCGACCTCGCCCGACCGACCCTCGACGACGGGCTGGCCGACCGCGGCTGGGCGCCGCACGTCGTGACGGCCTACCGGACGGTGCGCCACGCGCTGCCCGCGGAGGTCGCGAAGCGCGCCCGTGCCGGCGGCTTCGACGTCGTCATCGTCTCGTCCGGCTCGGTGGCGCGCGAGATCGCCGCCCAGACGGGCACGGCCACCCCGGTCGTCGCCATCGGCGGGCCGTCGGCCGACGCCGCCCGCGAGGCCGGGCTGCGCGTCGCCGCCGTCGCGGCGCGCCCCACCGACGACGCGCTCGCCGCCGCCGTCGAGCAGGCGCTGGCAGAAACCCGGCCCACGGGAGCGAACCGTGCGCCTGAAACCTCAGCGAAGGAGCACCCGTGAGCACCTCGGGCACCGGCATCGTGTACCGACCGCGCCGCCTGCGCGCCACCCCCCGCATGCGGCGGCTGGCCGCCGAGACGCGCCTGCACGCGGCGGACCTCGTCCTGCCGCTGTTCGTCAAGGAGGGCCTGGCGGAGCCCGCACCGATCACCTCGATGCCCGGCCAGGTGCAGCACACCGAGGCCACGCTGCGCGACGCCGTCGCCGACGCGGCGCGCGCGGGCCTGGGCGGCGTCATGCTGTTCGGGATCCCCGCCGAGCGCGACGCGACCGGCACCGCCGGCGACGACCCCGACGGCGTCCTGCAGCGCGGCATCCGGATCGCGCGCGAGGCCGTCGCGGCGGTCGAGTCGGAGGTTTCAGCAGGCTCGTCCGGGCGCCCGGGCCCCGTCGTCATGGCCGACACCTGCCTGGACGAGTTCACGGACCACGGCCACTGCGGCGTGCTCGCCGCCGACGGCACGGTGGACAACGACGCGACACTCGACCGGTACGCGGCGATGGCCGTCGCGCAGGCGCGGGCGGGCGCGGAGGTCGTGGCGCCGTCCGGGATGATGGACGGCCAGGTGGCCGTCATCCGCGACGCGCTCGACGACGCGGGCTTCGAGCAGGTGAGCATCCTCGCCTACAGCGCCAAGTACGCGAGCGCCTTCTACGGCCCGTTCCGCGAGGCCGTCGACAGCGCCCTGCAGGGCGACCGCCGCACGTACCAGATGGACGCCGCCAACGCCCGCGAGGGCCTGCGCGAGGCGGACCTCGACCTCGCCGAGGGCGCGGACATGGTCATGGTGAAGCCGGCCGGCACGTCCCTCGACGTGCTGCGCGGCGTCGCGGACCGGTCCGACGTGCCCGTCGCGGCGTACCAGGTCAGCGGCGAGTACGCCATGATCGAGGCGGCCGCCGCGAACGGCTGGATCGACCGCAAGGGCGCCGTGCTCGAGTCGGTGACCGCCATCAAGCGCGCCGGCGCCGACGTCGTCCTCACCTACTGGGCCAACGAGATCGCGGAGTGGATCAAGTGACCGTACCGAGCATGACGACCGACAATCACGCCGCGTTCCTGCGCGCCCAGGCCGCCATCCCCGGGGGCGTGAACTCCCCCGTCCGGGCGTACGGCTCGGTGGGCGGCGACCCGCGGTTCCTCGCGAGCGCGCGCGGCCCGTACGTCACCGACGTCGCGGGGCGCGAGTACGTCGACCTGGTCTGCTCGTGGGGCCCGGCGCTGCTGGGGCACGCGCACCCCGAGGTCGTCGCGGCCGTGCAGGACGCCGCCGCGCGCGGCCTGTCGTTCGGCGCGCCCACGGTGGCCGAGGTGGAGCTCGCGGAGGAGATCCGCCGCCGGGTGCCCGTCGCCGAGCGGGTGCGCCTCGTGTCCACGGGCACCGAGGCGACGATGACGGCGGTCCGCCTGGCGCGTGGCGTCACCGGACGGCCCCTCGTCGTGAAGTTCGCCGGCTGCTACCACGGGCACGTCGACGCGCTGCTGGCGGAGGCCGGGTCGGGCGTCGCGACGCTCGCCATGCCGGGCACCGCCGGGGTCACGGAGGCGTCCGCGGCCGAGACGCTGGTGCTCCCCTACAACGACCTCGCCGCCGTCGAGGCCGCGTTCGCGCAGCACGGCTCGCGGATCGCCGCCGTCATCACCGAGGCGAGCCCCGCCAACATGGGCGTGGTGCCCCCGGCCGAGGGCTTCAACGAGGGCCTGCGCCGGATCACGCGCGCGCACGGCGCCCTGTTCGTCATGGACGAGGTGCTCACCGGCTTCCGCGTCGGCCCGTCCGGCTGGTGGGGGCTGGAGAACGCGCGCATCCGGGGCGAGGGCGGCGAGGGGTACACCCCCGACCTGATCACCTTCGGCAAGGTCGTGGGCGGCGGCATGCCCGTGGCGGGCCTGGGCGGCCCGGCGTCGATCATGGACCAGCTCGCCCCGACCGGCCCCGTCTACCAGGCGGGCACGCTGTCCGGGAACCCCGTGGCCGTCGCGGCCGGCCTCACCACGCTGCGCCTCGCCGACGACGCCGTCTACGCCCGCGTCGATGCCGTCGCGGACACGATCGCCACCGCGCTCGGCGAGGCCCTCTCCGCCGAGGGCGTGGAGCACCGCGTGCAGCGCGCGGGCTCGCTGTTCTCGACGTTCTTCGGCCCGTTCGCCGCCGCCGAGGGCGTGCGCGACTACGCGCAGGCCCAGGCGCAGGAGGCGTACCGCTACCGCGCGCTGTTCCACGCGCTGCTCGACGCCGGCGTCAACCTGCCGCCGTCCGTCTTCGAGGCGTGGTTCGTCTCCGCCGCGCACGACGACGACGCGGTAAACCGCATCCTCGACGCCCTGCCCGCCGGCGCCCGCGCCGCCGCCGCGGCGACCGCCTGACGCCGGTGGCGACCCCCGAGACGCCTCGGACACCCCAGGCCGGCCGGACCGTCCTCCTGGTGATCGACCTGCAGGTCGGCGTGCTCGAGGAGTGCCTCGACGCCGAGGGCGTGGTGCGCCGCACGGCGGCGCTCGTGGACCGGGCGCGCCGCGAGGGGACGCCGGTCGTCTGGGTCCAGGACCACGGCGACCTGCCGGAGGGCTCCCCCGGCTGGGAGCTCGCGGCGCCCCTCGAGCGGGCCCCGGGCGAGCCCCTGGTGCGCAAGGCGTACCGCGACTCGTTCGCGGGCACGGACCTGGCGGACGTGCTGCGCGACCTCGCCGCGACGCGCCTCGTCGTCGCCGGGGCGCAGTCCGACTACTGCATCCGCACGACGACGCAGGCCGCCGCGGCCCGCGGTCTCGACGTCACGCTCGTCAGCGACGCCCACACGACGACGGACGCCGAGTGGGAGGGCGTCGTGGTGCCCGCCGAGCACATCGTGGCGCACACGACCATGTACTTCTCCGGGCTGCGCTACCCGGGCCGCTCGCACGGCGTGGCCCCGCACGACAGCGTCGACCTGCGGGCCTGACGCGACCGCCTGGCGAGGGGCCGCGTGGGGGCGGCGGTGTCTTCGCGGTGCCCGCGCGCCACGGACGTGCTGTACCGCGACCTCGTCGCCGCGCTGCGCATCGCCGTCGACGACCCCGTCGACGACCCGGAGCCGGCCGCCGTGCCCACCATCGCCCGACCTCTCGGTCGCCTTCGAGAACGGGATCTGTACCGCCACATCGTCGAATGGCGGTACGGGTCCCGTTCTCGAAGGCGACAGGGAACTGGTGGTGACCAGCCGCGATGCAGAGATGTATGCGCGTTCACTATCGTGGGACCGCTCGCACGACCGTGCGGGCGACGCACGCGGTCAAGGAGTTGCGGTGGCGAAGGCCCCCACGGTGTACGACGTCGCGCAGCGCGCAGGGGTCTCGATCGCGACGGTCTCGCGGGTGCTGCGGCGCCCCGACGACGTGCGCGAGCGCACCCGCACGGTGGTGCACGAGGCGATCCGCGAGCTGGGCTACGTGCCCTCCGGCGCGGCGCGCGGCCTCGCGGCGCGCTCCACGGGCGTGCTGGGCCTGTGCTTCCCCGACGTCGACGGCATCGACGAGGCCGCCGACCTGCCCGACCCGGTGCGCGTGGGCGAGTCCGTCGAGGTGGTGCGCGACGTCGGCGGCCCGGTCACGGCTCGCTGGAGCAACCTGTACCTCGGCGAGGTGATGCGCGGCGCGGAGCTGGAGGCATGGCGCACCGGCCACGCGGTGATGATCGGCGTCGCGCGCGGGCTGCGCCGCGCGCAGGCGGTCAACGAGCTCGCCGGGCGCGTCGACGGGCTGGCGGTGCTGTCGAAGTCGGTGCCCGACGACCTGCTGGCGCACATCGCCCGCCGCGTCCCCGTCGTCGTCATGGCCGGCCCGCCGCAGGACGACGCCTATGACCACATCTCGGTGGACAACCGGGCCGGCACCCGTGCCCTGGTGGACCACCTGATCGCCGACCACGGCCTGCGCGACCTCGCGTTCGTGGGCGGCCCGTTCGACTCGCCGGACGCCCACGAGCGCTTCCTGGGGTTCCGCGACGCGCTGGGAGCGGCGGGGCTCGAGGTGCCCGACGAGCCGGCCGCGCGCAGCGACTTCACGCGGGCCGGCGCCCGCGACCTCGCCCGCCGGATGCTCGAGGACCACGTGACCGGCCGGGGGACGGGGGCGACGGGCCACGCGCTCCCCCGCGGCCTGGTGTGCTCGAACGACCAGACGGCGCTCGGCTTCCTCGACGTGCTCACCGAGGCCGGCGTCGACGTGCCGGGCGACGTCGTCCTCACCGGGTTCGACGGCATCGACGCCACGCAGGCGTCCATCCCCCGGCTCACCACGGTGTGCCAGCCGATGGTCGAGCTGGGGCGCGCGGCGGTGGAGCTGCTGCGTTCGCGGCTCGCCGACCCGTCCGCACCTGCGGCGACGGTGAACCTGCCCGTGCGCGTGCTGCTGCGCGAGAGCTGCGGCTGCTCGTGACCCGGTGGCCCGGGAGCGCCCCGGACCACGCCCGGGCCGATGGCCACACGGTTTGCCGCTCCGAAATGTATGCGCATACACTCGCCGGGACGTCGCACGCCGACCCCGGCGTGCGCGGGCCCTCACAGGAGAGGCCTCGACGAAGAGGAGTGGATGTCCATGACGCGCACAGCGCGCTCGGGGCGGCGCCTGGCCGCCATCGCGGCCACCGTCGCGGTGCTGGCCACGGCGGCCTGCTCGGCACCGGTGCAGAACAAGGGTGACGACGGCGCCGCCGGCGGCGCGACGTCGATGCTCATCGCGGCCGACAACGGCTCGCCGACGTTCGACCGGAACTTCAACCCGTACTCGTCCGGCAAGCGGAACACGACGTCGTACCTGTACGAGCCGCTGGTCATCATCAACGAGATGAGCGGCGAGGAGACCCCCTGGCTGGCCACGGGGTACGAGCAGCCCGACGCCAAGACCGTCGTCTTCACCATGCGCGACGGCGTGACGTGGTCCGACGGCGAGCCCCTCACCGCCGAGGACGTCAAGTACTCCTTCGACCTCGTCAAGAAGCACCCCGAGATGGACCTCAAGGGCGCGTGGTCGCACCTGAAGTCGGTCGAGGTGGACGGCAAGACCGTCGTCATGCACCTGCAGACCGAGGACGTCCCCGCCGCGAAGATCCTTGCCCAGCAGCTCATCGTGCCGGAGCACATCTGGTCCGAGGTCGAGGACCCTGTCACCTGGACCAACGAGGAGCCCGTCGGGTCCGGCCCCTACACGCTCGGCGAGTTCACGCCGAACCAGTACACGCTGAAGAAGAACGAGAAGTACTGGCAGGCGGACAAGGTGGCCGTCGAGGAGCTGGTGCAGCCCGCCGCCAACTCCGAGCTGGACATCGTCAACAACGGCTACGACTGGGCCTACGCGTTCATGAGCGACGTCGAGGACACCTGGGTCAAGGCCGACCCCGAGAACAACACGTACTGGTTCCCGGCGGGCGCGGCCATCTCGCTCATCCCGAACATGACGAAGGCGCCGTACAACGACGTCAACTTCCGCCAGGGCGTCGCGCTGGCCCTCGACAAGCAGGTCATCGCCGACAAGGCCGAGCAGGGCTACGTCGACCGGGCCAGCCAGACCGGCCTCATGCTGCCCAACCAGGAGGCCATCCTCGACACGTCGATCCCGAACCAGGGCTACGTCGACCAGGACACCGACGCCGCCCTCGCCGCGTTCGAGAAGGCCGGGTACACGAAGAAGGGCGACAAGCTCGTCGACTCGTCCGGCAAGCCGCTGAAGATCACGATCACCACCCCGAACGGCTGGTCCGACTGGCTGCAGGGCGTGGAGCAGGTCAAGGGCCAGCTCACCGCGATCGGCATCGACGTCACCGTCGTGCAGCCGCAGGCCGCCGCGTACCAGAA
The DNA here is from genome assembly GCF_040632295.1 of Isoptericola sp. NPDC019482. Taxonomy (NCBI): domain Bacteria; kingdom Bacillati; phylum Actinomycetota; class Actinomycetes; order Micrococcales; family Promicromonosporaceae; genus Isoptericola; species Isoptericola sp. NPDC019482. The sequence continues at coordinate 13,358 of NZ_JBEYBQ010000036.1, read as the reverse complement.
GGAGCTCCGCACGGGCGACTTCGACATGATCATGGGCACCGTCGGCGGCACCGGGCAGCCGTTCCAGGACTACAACGGCCTCATGGGCTCGGAGTTCCTGCTGCCCGTCGGCAAGACCTCCGCCGGCAACTTCGGTCGCTTCGAGTCGAAGGAGGCCGACGACCTGCTCGCCGAGCTCAAGGTGACCACCGACGAGGCCGAGCAGCTCGAGATCACGCACCAGCTGGAGCAGATCACCTACGAGCAGCTGCCGATGATCGCCCTGTTCTACGGCGGCTCGTGGGGCCTGTTCTCGAACAAGAACTTCACCGGCTGGCCCAGCGCGGACGACCCCTACGCCTCGCCGAAGACGTGGGACTCCACCCCGCTGCTGATCCTCACGCACCTCAAGCCCGCCCAGGGCTGACCTCACCGCGGCCCGGCGTCGTCCCCACCCGACGGCGCCGGGCCGCGCCCGCCCGACCACCCGACCACCGACCCGGAGGCTCCGTTGCGCTACGCGCTCCGCAAGCTCGGCCTGCTGGTCCTCACGCTGTGGGCGGCGGTGACGCTGAACTTCGTCATCCCGCGCCTCATGCCCGGCTCCCCCGCTGACGCGGCCATCGCCAAGCTCGCCCAGAACGGCCCCGTGACGCCGTCGGTGCAGGCGGCGATCGAGGCCCAGCTCGGCGTGCCCGGCGGCAGCATCTGGGACCAGTACGTCACGTACCTGAACAACGTCATCCACCTCGACTTCGGGGTGTCCTACACCTTCTTCCCGCAGCAGGTCTCCGAGCTCGTCGCCGGTGCCCTGCCCTGGACGCTGATCATGGTCGGCGCCGTCACCGTCGTGGCGTTCGTGCTCGGCACCCTGATCGGCATCGGGGCGGCCTGGAAGCGCGGCACCTGGATGGACTCCCTGCCCACGGTGGCCGGCAGCTTCCTCTCCGCGTTCCCCTACTTCTGGACCGCGCTGCTGATCGTCTTCTTCCTGGGCTACGTGCTCGGCTGGTTCCCCACCTCGGGCGCCTACTCCGCCACCGCGGTGCCGAACCTGTCGTGGGAGTTCCTCGGCGACGTGCTGTACCACGCGGCCCTGCCCGCGATCACGATCCTCATCACGTCGCTCGGCGGCTGGATCCTCGGCATGCGCAACACGATGATCAACACGCTCGGCGACGACTACGTGACGTTCGCCGAGGCCAACGGCCTGCGCGGCCGCACGGTCGCGATCCGCTACGCCGCCCGCAACGCGATCCTGCCCAACCTCACCGGGTTCGGCATGGCGCTCGGCGGCGTCGTCGGCGGCTCCCTGCTCGTCGAGCAGGTGTTCGCGTACCCCGGCGTCGGCTACCTGCTGTTCAACGCCGTCACCAACCAGGACTTCCCGCTGATGCAGGCCCTCTTCCTCATGATCACCGTGAGCGTGCTGCTCGCGAACTTCCTGGTGGAGATCCTCTACGGCGTCCTCGACCCCCGAACGAGGCGGTGACCCCGATGGCTGACCCGACCACCACCAGCACCGCGACGATCCCGGACCCCGAGGGTCCCGCCCCCGAGGCGGCCCGCGGACCGCAGCGGCCCGCCCGCACCCGCCTCGGCCGCACCGGCCAGGTGCTCGGCCGCGCGTTCGCCACCGTCTGGGCCAACCCCAAGGCCCGCGTGGGGCTCGTCATCCTGGGCCTGTTCGTCCTCATGGCGGTCTTCGCGCCGCTGCTGGCGCCGTACTCCCCGCACGACGACTCGTTCGGCCGCAACGAGCCCGGCAGCGCCGCGCACTGGCTCGGCACCACCGGCGCCGGCGAGGACGTGCTGTCCCAGGTGATCTACGGCGCCCGCGTCTCCCTGCTCGTCGGCTTCGTCGCCGGCGGCCTGTCGACCGTCGTCGCCGTCGTCATCGGCCTGTCGTGGGGCTACCTGCGCGGCTGGGGCAACGACGTCGTCAACTTCCTCGTCAACCTGTTCCTCGTGATGCCGGGCCTGCCGCTGATGATCATCATCGCGGCGTACCTGCAGAACGGCGGGCTGCCGATGATCATCCTGGTCGTCGTCATCACCGGCTGGGCGTGGGGCGCCCGCGTGCTGCGCTCGCAGACGCAGTCGCTGCGCTCGCGCGACTTCGTCACGGCGGCGATCTTCTCGGGCGAGAGCTCGGCCCGCGTCATCTTCCGCGAGATCCTGCCGAACATGACCTCGATGATCGCGGGGTCGTTCTTCGGCGCCGCGACGTCGGCGGTGCTCGCCGAGTCCGGCCTGTCGTTCCTCGGCCTGGGCGACATGGCCACCGTGAGCTGGGGCTCGATGATCTTCTGGGCCCAGAACTCGATGGCGATCCTCACCGGCCAGTGGATCCTCCTGTTCGCCCCGGGTCTGTGCATCGCGCTCCTGGCGACCTCCATGACCCTCGTGAACTTCGGCGTCGACGGGTTGTCCAACCCGCGCCTGCGGGAAGGGACCGGCCGATGAGCCTGCTCGAGATCCAGGACCTGTCCGTCGTCTACGAGCCCCGCGGGGCCGTCCCGACGCACGCCGTCAAGAACGCGAACCTCACCCTGGAGCAGGGCGAGTTCGTGGGCCTGGTCGGCGAGTCCGGCTCCGGCAAGTCGACGCTCGGCTTCGCCGTCACCCGCCTCGCCAAGGCCCCGGCGCGCATCTCCGCCGGCCGCATCGTGTTCGACGGCACCGACATCGCGCACCTGGACGCCGAGGAGCTGCGCGTGCAGCGCCGCGGCGGGTTCGCGATGGTGCTCCAGTCGGGCATGAACGCGCTCAACCCGGTGCGCACCATCGCGCACCACTTCGGCGACATCTTCGCCGCGCACGGCCACGTGCCGAAGGCGAAGCGGCGCCAGCGCGCCGTCGAGCTGCTCGACAAGGTGCAGCTGCCGTCCACGGTGCTCGACCGCTACCCCGGCGAGCTGTCCGGCGGCATGCGCCAGCGCGTGTCGATCGCGCTGGCCCTGTCGCTCGAGCCGCGCCTCATGGTGTTCGACGAGCCGACGACGGCGCTCGACGTGCTCGTGCAGCACGCCGTCATGGACACCATCCGCGAGCTGCAGGCCGCGGAGGGCTTCACCGCCGTGCTCATCTCGCACGACCTCGGCGTGGTGCTGGAGTCCGCGGAGCGCGTCGTCGTCATGCACGACGGCGAGATCGTCGAGGACGGCGCGTCGCGGCAGATCTTCTCCGCGCCCGCGCACCCGTACACGCAGATGCTGCTGAGCCACTACGCCGACCCGCGCGCCGAGGTCGTCGAGCTGCCGGGCTTCGAGCGCAAGGCGCCGCAGGAAGGGCGCGACGGCGCGGCGCACCCCGAGCGCGCCGCCGCCCACGACGCGATCGTCGTCGACCACGTGTCGAAGGTGTACCCGCCGCCGCGCCGCGGCGAGCAGGCCGTCACCGCCGTCGACGACGTCTCGTTCCGGCTGGAGCCGGGCGCTGCGATGGCGCTGGTCGGCCAGTCGGGCTCCGGCAAGTCGACCATCGCCAAGATGGTCACGGGCGTGGAGCGGCCGACGTCGGGCACGGTGACGTTCGGCGACCTGCGGGTCGACCGGCTGCGCCGCCGCCAGCTCAAGACGCTGCACGCGGACGTCCAGATGGTCTTCCAGGACCCGTACTCGGCGCTCAACCCGCTGCACACCGTGGAGTACACGCTCACGCGGCCGGTGGAGAACTTCACCGGGCTCAAGGGCGAGGCGGCGCGCGAGCGCGTGCTGGAGCTGCTCGAGACCGTGGGCCTCACGCCCGTCGAGCAGTACGCGGCCAAGCTGCCGCACCAGCTCTCCGGCGGGCAGCGCCAGCGCGTCGTCGTGGCGCGCGCCCTGGCGTCGAACCCGCAGGTGCTCATCGCCGACGAGCCGGTCTCCATGCTCGACGTGTCGCTGCGCGCCGGCGTGCTCAGCCTGCTGGAGGACCTGCGCGCCGACCTGGGCGTCTCGCTGCTGTACATCACGCACGACCTGCTGTCCGCGCGCGTCGTCACCGACCAGATCATGGTGCTGCACCACGGCCAGGTCGTGGAGTCCGGCGGCACCACGCAGGTGCTGCGGTTCCCCGAGGACGCGTACACGACCCAGCTGCTGGACGCGATCCCGCAGCCGGCACGGCGCTTCGCGGACGGTGAGGCGTCGTGACGGCGCCCGCCCCGACGGCCGTCCGGCCCGGGGCGCCGTTCTCGGTGCTGCCGCTGCCGAACGGCGTCGAGCCGCTGGTGCTGGACGTGCCGGTGGGTCCGCTGACCGCACTGCGGTCGGTCGTGCCGGACGGCGTGGAGCGTCGCGCCGTCGCGGTGCTGGTCCCCGGGTTCACCGGGTCGCGGGAGGACCACCGGCTGCTGCTGCCGCTGCTGGCCGAGCGCGGGGTCGAGGCATGGACGTACTCCCAGCGCGGGCAGGCCGACTCGGTCGCGCCGCGCGGGGTGGGCGCCTACCGCCGCGACGACTTCACGGGCGACGCGCTCGACGTCGCCGCCGTGGTGACCGCGGCCGCCGGCATCCGGGCCGGCGACCTGCACCTGCTGGGCCACAGCTTCGGCGGCACGGTCGCGGCCGCCACGGCCGTGCGCGACGCCGCGCCGTTCGCGAGCCTCACGATGCTCTGCTCCGGCCCGCACGGCTGGCCGGGGCGCAAGGACGCCGAGCGCGACCGGCTGCTCGCCGCCGCCGGGCTCGTCGACCTGTGGACGCTCGACAACCCCGGGCTGGCCCGGCGCCTGTCCGAGGACCCGGCCGCTCTGGCCGCCCTCGACGTCGACGCCCGCTTCCACCGCGACCGCTCGGTCGCGACCAGCACGGACAACCTGCTGGGCGCGATCGACGTCCTCGCCGACGTCCGCGACGTCACGCCCGACGTGTCCGCCACCGGTCTGCCGGTGCTGGTCGCGCACGGCGTGGACGACGCCGCGTGGCCGCAGCCGTGGCAGCGCGCCATGGCCGAGCGGCTCGGCGCCCGCTACGAGGTGATCGCCGACGCCGGTCATCTCCCCAACGTCGAGAACCCCGCCGCGACGGCGGACCTCCTGGCCGACTTCTGGACCACCTCCCGCTGAGCCGCTGAGCTCGCTCCCCCGAACTCCGCACCACAACGTAAGGACCATCCCGTGCTGCACTTCCCCGAGGGCTTCCGCTGGGGCGCCGCCACCGCGGCCCACCAGATCGAGGGCAACAACGTCTCCAGCGACTGGTGGGTGCGCGAGCACGCCGCCGGCACCTCGATCGTCGAGCCCAGCGGCGACGCCGCGGACAGCTACCACCGCTACCGCGAGGACATGACCCTCCTGCGCGACGCCGGCCTCGACACGTACCGCTTCTCCATCGAGTGGGCGCGGATCGAGCCCGAGGAGGGCTTCGTCTCCCGCGCCGAGATCGCGCACTACCGCCGCATGGTGGAGACGTGCCTCGAGCTCGGCATCACCCCGATGGTCACGCTCATGCACTTCACGGTGCCGCGGTGGTTCTACGAGGAGGGCATGTGGCGCTCCCCGAAGGCGGCCGACCGCTTCGCCCGCTTCACCGAGCTCGCCCTGCCGATCCTCGGGAACGACGTCGACTACGTCTGCACCATCAACGAGCCGAACATCGCCGCGATGATCGCGGGCGGCGAGGACCCGGCCAACCTGGTCGCCTACGGCCTGCCCGCGCCCGACCTGCAGGTCGCGGACACGCTGCTCGAGTGCCACACCCGGTCGCGCGAGATCCTCGCCGGCGTGGGCGGCATCAACTCGGGCTGGACCGTCGCCACCCAGGACTTCCAGCCCGAGCCGGGCTGCGAGGACGTGGCCCACGAGTACGGCCACCAGCGCGACGACTGGTACCTCGAGGCCGCCCGCGGCGACGACTGGGTGGGCGTCCAGGCCTACACCCGCACCATCATCGGCCCCGACGGCCCGCGCCAGGTGCCCGAGGGCGTCGAGACCACGCTCACCGGGTGGGAGTTCTACCCCCTCGCCCTCGAGCACGGCGTCCGCTCCGCGTGGGAGAAGACCGAGGGTGTGCCGGTCTTCGTCACCGAGAACGGCATGGCCACGCAGGACGACGCGCGTCGCATCGACTACACCGAGGGCGCGCTGGCCGGCCTGCACTCGGCCATCGAGGACGGCGTCGACGTGCGCGGCTACCTGCACTGGAGCCTGCTGGACAACTACGAGTGGGCCTCCGGGTTCCGCCCGACGTTCGGCCTGGTCGAGTTCGACAAGGAGACGTTCGAGCGCCGCGCGAAGCCGTCGCTCGGCTGGCTCGGCTCCGTCGCGCAGGCGAACGGCCTCACCGTCCGCTGACCGCCCCGAGATCGAGGTATCCGCCGCGAGGTCGACCCACCGAAGGTCGATCTCGCGGCGGTTGCCTCGATCTCGCCGTCTCCGCACCGATCGAGGACCGTGAACCCATGACCGACCAGCCGTACCGCGACCCGTCCCTGTCCCCCGCCGAGCGGGTGGAGGACCTGCTGCGCCGCATGACGCTGCCCGAGAAGGTGGGGCAGATGCTGCAGCTCAACGCGATGGACGACCTCGACGAGATCGTCGCCGAGCGGCTGGCGGGCTCGATCCTGCACGCGTCGCCCTCGCGCGTCGTGGAGGCGATCGAGCTCGCGCGCGGCACGCGCCTGGGCATCCCGCTGCTTGTGGCGGACGACGCGATCCACGGGCACGGCTTCTTCCCCGGCGCCACGGTCTTCCCCAGCCAGCTGGGGATGGCGGCGACGTGGGACCTCGACGTGGTGGAGAAGGCGGCGCGCGCGACGGCGGTCGAGGCGTCGGCGACGGGCCTGCACTGGACGTTCTCCCCCGTGCTGTGCGCGACCCGCGACCTGCGCTGGGGCCGCGTGAACGAGACGTTCGGCGAGGACCCGTACCTCATCGGCGAGCTGGGCGCCGCGATGGTGCGCGGCTACCAGGGCGAGGGGCTCACCGACCCGACGGCGGTGCTCGCGACGGCGAAGCACTTCGCCGGCTACTCCGAGACGCAGGGCGGCCGCGACGCCACGGAGGCCGACCTCACGCCGCGCAAGCTCCGCTCCTGGTTCCTGCCTCCGTTCGAGCGTGTCGTCCGCGAGGGCGTGCGCACCGTGATGATCGGCTACCAGGCCATCGACGGCGTGCCCATCACCACGAGCCGCTGGCTGCTGCAGGGCGTGCTCAAGGACGAGTGGGGCTTCGACGGCACCCTCGTCACCGACTGGGACAACGTGGGCCGCATGGTGTGGGAGCAGTTCGTCAGCCCCGACCACGCCCACGCCTCGGCGGCCGCCGTCGACGCCGGGAACGACGTCATCATGGCGACGCCACGGTTCTTCGAGGGCGCGCAGGAGGCCGTCGCCGACGGGCGCATCGACGAGGCGCGGCTCGACGACGCGGTGCGACGCATCCTGCGCCTCAAGGTGGACCTCGGGCTGTTCGAGGACCCGCGCGCCCCGGTAGCCGACCGCATCGAGGCCGTCGTCGGCTCCGCCGAGCACCGCGACCTCGCCCTCGACGTCGCGCGCGGCTCCCTCGTGCTGCTGGAGAACGACGGCACGCTGCCGCTCGCGGGCGGCCTCGTGGCGGACGACGACGGGCGCGCGAGCGCCCCGACCGGTGCCGCGCCGCTGCGCGTCGCCGTCGTCGGGCCGAACGCCGACGACCCCCACGCCCAGCTCGGCGACTGGGCGGGCGCGTCGGGCCAGGTGAGCTGGATCCGCGACGGGCACCCGCGCGAGCTGACCGAGACGGTGCTGGACGGGCTGCGCGCCGTCGCGCCCCCGTCGTGGGAGGTGACCTACGCCCGCGGCGCCGACATCGTCGAGCTGGGACCGGACCCCGACGGCACGCACTTCCCCGACGGCCAGCCGCGCCCGCCGGCGGCCCTGCCCGCGCCGTCCGACCCGGTGCTGCTCGCCGAGGCGGAGGACGCGGCCCGCGCCGCGGACGTCGTCGTCGCCGTGCTGGGCGACGAGGTCGCGCTGGCCGGCGAGGGCAAGTCCACCGCGACCTTGGAGCTGCAGGGCGGGCAGGTCGAGCTGCTGGAGCGGCTGGTCGCGACGGGTACGCCCGTCGTCGTCGTGCTGGTCGCCTCGAAGCCGCTCGTGCTGCCCGAGGCCGTGGGCCGTGCCGCCGCGCTGGTGCACGCCGCCAACCCGGGGATGCGCGGCGGCCGGGCCGTGGCGGAGCTGCTGCTCGGGCTCGTCGAGCCCACCGGCCGTCTGCCGATCTCCTACGCCCTGCACGCCGGGCAGCAGCCGGTGTTCTACCACCAGGTGCGCGGCCAGCACGGCACGCGGTACGCCGACCTCACGCAGCGGCCACCGTACGTGTTCGGCGAGGGGCGCTCGTACACGACGGTCGAGTACTCCGGCCTGGAGCTGGACGCCGCCGACGTCGCGTCCGACGGCGTGGTGCGGGGTCGCGTCACCGTCGCCAACACCGGGGCCCGGCCGGCGGTGGAGACCGTGCAGGTCTACGTGAGCGACCGCGTCACCTCGGTGACCTGGGCTGACCGGGAGCTGAAGACCTTCCGCCGTGTGCCGCTGGAGCCCGGCGAGAGCGTCGTCGTCGAGGTCGAGGTGCCCGCCGCCGGCTGCACGATCGTCGACGCCGCCGGCCGCCGCGTCGTCGAGCCGGGCGAGTTCGAGCTGCTGGTGGGCCCCAGCTCGCGGCGCGAGGACCTCCTGGTCGCGCCGTTCCGGGTCCGCTGACCTCCGGTCGATCCCCGGCGCGACCCCCGGCGCCGCCGAGAGCGACGGGCGGTGGGCAGGACGTCCTGCCCACCGCCCGTCCGTCGACCGGGTGCTAGCGCGCGATCAGCGCGAACACGCCCCACCCGTAGTGGGCGCGGGTGCAGGCCGCGTACTGCTGCGGCTCGGTCGCCAGCAGGCGGCGGACCTCGTCGTGCAGCTCGTCGTCAGGGTGGCTGTCCGCCCAGCGACGCATGCTCAGCCACTGCGGCGCCATGTACCGGTCCCACGACTCCTCGGTCGCGCAGACCATCTCCACGACGTCGTAGCCCTGGTCGCCGAACGACTCCAGCAGCCCGGGCAGGGTCAGGTAGTCGTCGACGGACTGCGCCCCGCAGCCGGCCAGGATCTCCGGGGTGGCCGGCACGGTGCGCCAGTACGGCTCCCCGACCAGCAGCATGCCGCCGGGCGCGAGGCTCCGGCGCAGGAGGTCGAGGGTGCCAGGCACCCCGCCGCCGATCCAGGTCGCGCCCACGCAGGCCGCGACGTCCACGGGCTCGTCGACGACGTAGCCGGAGGCGTCCGCCTCGACGAACCGCACGGCGTCGCTCACGCCGAGCTCGTCGGCACGCGCCCGGGCGTGGGCGACGAAGTCCGGGTTGAGGTCCACGCCCAGCCCGGTGACCTGGTGGTCACGCGCCCAGCTGGACAGCAGCTCCCCCGACCCGCAGGCGAGATCGAGGACGCTCGTCCCGGCCGGGAGGTCGAGCGAGGCGCCGAACTCGGCGAGCTGCCGCTCGGTCAGGGGGTTGTGGATGCGATGGCGGGACTCACGGATGGAGAAGATTCGAAGATCGAACACGGTGGTGCTCCTTGCACGGGTTCCAACGGGTGTGCGCGTGGGAGCGGGCAGGCCGCTCGCTGGGCGCAAGGACCGTCATCCGGCATCGAACCTTCCTGGGTCTCCCGCTCGACGGCGCGACCGGGCGGCTCCGTGCGAGCCACCGGTGACCCTAGTGTCGGCGCGGTCGGGATGCCACGGCTTTTGTCCGCTCGCCCGGCCACCCGTTGCCACCGTTACCCCCTGGGGGTATGGTGAGGTCATGACCGACACCGGCACGCCCCTCCCCGACCTTGCGACCGACGGCGGCCACCCGCACGACGGCCCGCACGGCTACGCCTCCGACAAGGAGGCGTACCTCAAGAGGATGCGCCGCATCGAGGGCCAGGTGCGCGGCATCGCCCGGATGATCGACGAGGACGTCTACTGCATCGACATCCTCACCCAGGTGTCCGCCGTGACCAAGGCCCTGCAGGCCGTGTCCATCGGCCTCGTCGAGGACCACCTGGGCCACTGCGTCGTCGACGCCGCCCGCGCCTCGGAGGCCGAGGGCGCCGCGAAGGTCAAGGAGGCCGCCGACGCCATCGGCCGGCTGGTCCGGTCCTGATCCCCCCTCCACTGCTGATCCACCTCGATGAAGGAGCCCCGCATGAGCACCGTCACCACCCTGGGCGTCACCGGCATGACCTGCGGCAACTGCGTCGCGCACGTCACCAAGGACCTCTCCGCCGTCGCCGGCGTCGAGGACGTGAGCGTCGAGCTGCACGTCGGCGGCACCTCCGACGTCGCCGTCTTCTCCGACGCGCCGCTCGACGAGGCGGCGCTGCGCGAGGCGGTCGACGAGGCCGGCTACGAGGTCGAGTCCGTCGTCGTCCAGCAGGACGCGCTCGCCGCCCAGCAGGCCGCGCAGGCGCCTGCCCGCCAGGAGGCGCACAACTGCGCCTGCGGATGCGGCACCGGCGAGGCGTCCGCCGACGCAGCGCCCGCGCAGAAGACCTACGACCTGGCCGTGCCCCCGCGCGCCTGAGTCCCCGCTCCCCGGAGCCACCACCCGCGGACCGCCTGCCGAACCGTCGCCGGCTCCACCACCCGGAGCCGCCGCGACCCAGGCCCTCCGCGCCGCGCCGCCGTCGACCCGACCGGCGCCCCCACCGCGACCCCGCCGCCCCGGGTCGTCGCGGGTGACCTCCACCCAGCACCTCAGGGAGTCACCCCATGAGCACCCCCACGTCCTCGCCGGTCGACCCGGCGGGGCCCGCCGCCGGCCCTCCGATCCTGGAGATCGACCTCGCCATCGAGGGCATGACCTGCGCGTCGTGCGTGGCACGCGTCGAGAAGCGGCTCAACCGCGTCGACGGCGTCACCGCCACCGTGAACCTGCCGCTCGAGAGCGCGCACGTCGAGCTCACCGCGCCCGTCGACGACGCCGCGCTGGTCGAGGCCGTCGAGAAGGCCGGCTACGGCGCCCGCGTCACCGGCCGCCGCGACGTCGCCCCGCCCGCCCTCGACGTGTCCGACGCGCAGCGAACCCCGGTGCACCACACGTCTGACACGTCTGACACGTCGGCCCCGGTCGACGCACGCGGCGCAGACCTGCGCCGCCGGCTCGCCGCGTCCGCGGTGCTCACCGTGCCGGTGGTGGCGCTGTCGATGATCCCTGCGCTGCAGTTCACGGGCTGGCAGTGGGTGGTCGCCGCCGCCGCGCTGCCGGTCGTGACGTGGGGCGCGTGGCCGTTCCACACCGCCGCGGCGCGGGCCGCCCGGCACGGCGCGTCCACGATGGACACGCTGGTCTCGCTCGGCGTGATCGCCGCGACCGTGTGGTCGCTGTGGGCCCTCACGCTCGGCGGCACGGGCGAGCTCGGGATGCGGATGCGGCCGTCGCTGATCCCGTCCGAGTCCGGCGGCGTGCCCGAGCTGTACTTCGAGGTCGCGGCCGTCGTCACGACCTTCCTGCTCGCCGGCCGGTACGCCGAGCACCGCTCCCGCCGTCGCGCCGGCGACGCCCTGCGCTCCCTGCTGGAGCTGGGCGCGAAGGACGCCGAGCGCGTACGGCTCGCCGCGACCGGCACGCCGCTGACCGGGCCCGACGGCGGACGCGTCACCGAGCGCGTCCCCGTCACGGACCTCGCCGTCGGCGACGTGTTCGTCGTGCGGCCGGGCGAGAAGGTCGCCACCGACGGCGAGGTGGTCGAGGGCGCGAGCGCCGTCGACACGTCGCTGCTCACGGGCGAGCCGGTGCCCGTCGACGTCGGCCCCGGCGACGCGGTCACCGGGGCGACCGTCAACACGTCCGGCCACCTGCTGGTGCGCGCGACGCGCGTGGGCGAGGAGACGACGCTCGCGCAGATCGGGCGGCTCGTGTCGCAGGCGCAGACCGGCAAGGCCCCCGTGGCCCGGCTCGCCGACCGCATCTCCGCCGTCTTCGTGCCGATCGTCATCGGACTGTCGGTGCTCACCCTGGTGGGCTGGCTGCTGGCCGGCGCGGACGTGCAGCTCGCGTTCACCGCCGCCGTCGCGGTGCTGATCATCGCGTGCCCCTGCGCCCTCGGCCTCGCGACGCCCACCGCGCTGCTGGTCGGCACCGGCCGCGGCGCGCAGCTCGGCATCCTCATCAAGGGCCCGGAGATCCTGGAGTCCACGCGCCGAGTCGACACCGTCGTGCTCGACAAGACCGGCACCGTCACCGAGGGCCGCATGCAGGTGGAGCGCGTGCTCGTCCCGGACTTGTCAGAGCCACAGCGGGGTATGGCCCCTCGTGATTCTGACAACTCGCGGGAGCGGGAGGTGCTGGCGTACGCCGGCGCCGTCGAGGCCCTCAGCGAGCACCCCATCGCGCACGCCGTCGCGGCCGCAGCCGCCGAGTTGTCAGAGCCACACGGGGGTATGGCCCGACCTGGCTCTGACAGGTCGGGTGCGACGGGGGCCGACGGCGTCGGGATCGGCGCGCTGCAGGCGTTCGAATTCCGCGCGACGCCGGGCGGCGGGGTCGAGGCGGTCGTGCGACGGGCGCACTCCGGCCTCGCCGGGCTCGCCGTGGACGGCGGGCTCAACGCCCGGCGGGTGCTCGTCGGGCAGCCGTCGTGGCTGGCCGGGCAGGGCGTCGCGATCGACGGCGGCGGCACGGACGGACTGGCGGCCGCGTTCGACGACGCCGAGGCCACCGGCGCGAGCGCCGTCGTCGTCGCGTGGGACGGCGCCGCCCGCGGCGTCGTCGTGCTGCGCGACCCGGTCAAGGCGACGTCCGCCGAGGCCGTGCGCGAGCTGCGCGACCTCGGCCTGCGGCCCGTGCTGCTCACCGGCGACGGCGAGGGCGCGGCCCGCGTCGCCGCCCGCGAGGTCGGCATCGCGGACGAGGACGTCATCGCCCGCGTGCTGCCGCAGGACAAGTCGGCGGTCGTGACGCGGCTGCGGTCGGAGGGCCGGGTCGTGGCGATGGTCGGCGACGGCGTGAACGACGCCGCCGCCCTCGCGACCGCGGACCTGGGGCTCGCGATGGGCACGGGCACCGACGTCGCGATCGAGGCGAGCGACATCACGCTCGTGCGCGGCGATCTGCGCTCCGCCCCCGCCGCCGTCCGGCTCTCCCGCGGCACGCTGCGCGTGATCAAGCAGAACCTGTTCTGGGCCTTTGCCTACAACGTGGCGGCCATCCCGCTCGCCGCCGCGGGGCTGCTCAACCCGATGATCGCCGGGGCGGCCATGGCGGCGTCGTCCGTCATCGTCGTCGGCAACTCGCTGCGCCTGCGCCACGCCGGCTGACTCCGCACCACGGTGTGTTGTGAGCGCGATTTCGGGGACTATTCGGTCACGAATAGTCCCCGAAATCGCGCTCACAGCGTCAGGCGGCGGAGGCGGAGTCCGTGCCGTCCTGGTCGAGCTCCTCGTC
>NZ_JBEYBQ010000035.1:0-47553 GCF_040632295.1 Isoptericola sp. NPDC019482 | reverse complement strand
CGCCCTCGGCACCCGCACCCCACCACGAACCATCACGCACACCCTCCAGATCAGGATGTTGCGATGACCGGTTGAGACCGCCGTACTACCTCGGCCGGAGGGCGAGGCCCGCGAGGACCTCCAGGACGCAGAGGGCGGCGAGGCGGACGGTGCGGCCGTCGGGGGAGTCGGCGGTGGCGTCCACCTCGGCGAGGTCGACGGAGCGGACGCGCGGGTCGGTGGCGGCTGCGCGGACGAGCGCGCGCAGCTCCCAGGCCGCCAGCCCGCCCGGCACGGACGCGGGGCACCCGGGGGCGACGGAGCGGTCGCAGACGTCCACGTCGACGTCCAGGTGCACCGGCCCGCCCGCGCCGCCCGCGACGTCCAGGGCCTCGCGGACGACGTCGGCCAGGCCGGCGGCGCCGTTCCCGCGAGCGCGCAGGTCGTCGAGCGTCACGACCGTGAGGCCCAGGTCGCGGGCCCGGCGGGCGTAGGTGGCGCTGTTGGCGAAGTCCGCGATGCCGACCTGCACGACGCGCGCGGGGTCCAGCCCGGCCTCGACCAGGCGCCGCACGGGCGAGCCGTTGGAGACGCCGTCGCGCAGGTCGTGGTGCGCGTCGAAGGTCACCAGGCCGGCGGTCGGGAGGTCGTCGCCCCACGCGCCGAGCGCCACCGGGACGGTGAGCGCGTTGTCCCCACCCAGTGCGACGAGGGCGCGCGCCCCGGCCAGCGCCGCCCCCACCGCGGCTCGCGCGCGGGCCTCGCCCTCCGGCCGGTCGGGCTCGTCGACGTCACCGTGGTCGACGACGGCGAGCTCGCCCAGATCGACGGGCGCGCCGTCGGCGCCACGGATCAGGGCGGGGCTGTACCGGCGCAGCGCGTCGCGGACGGCGGCGGGCGTCGCGTGCGCGCCCGTCGTCGAGAGCGACGTGCGCCAGGTGGGCACCCCGATCACGGCCAGGTCGGCGCGAGAACCCGTTCGTGCAGGCCAGCCGCCCGCGCGGGGCCAGAGCGGGTCGTGGGGCAGGGGAGCGGACGTCACCCGCCGACCGTACGGCCTCCATGAGGTGCCTCACACCTCCGGCGAGACCGCTGTGATTCGTCGGGGGCCGCTGCTAGGGTCCGGTATTCGTAGGTTCGATGACGACGTTCGACGACGTCGATCAATCAGGGCCTGAACATCCTTCCTCGATCGTGCATGGAGCTCCCGTGATCGTCAGCGTCCCCGTGAGGACCGACCTCACCGCGCGTCTCGACGTCGACTTCCGTCGCGTCGCCAGCGCGCTGTGTCGGTGACCCCCTCGCGTCGCTGACCGCGCGCTGACCGTCGTCGCCGCCGACGACGCCCCGCGACGCCCGCAGGCCCTCCGAGCCCGTGGCGTCCCCCGCACCTCCGTGCAACCCCCCGATCTCCCGGACGACGGCATGCCCCGGCGTCCACACCCCGTGCGCCTCCGTGCGCCACAGGCGAAAGGTCCTCCCTTGTCTTCCGCAACCAAGGTCCCCGGCGCGCAGCCGCGCGAACGCAAGAAGCTGCGCTTCCCGTCGTTCTCGGTCCAGATCCTGCTGGGCCTCGCGTTCGGTGTGCTGCTCGGCTGGCTCGCGCTGGCACTCGGCCCGCAGGCCGACGGCGAGACGCCGAACGGCCTGACCACGACGCTCGACACCATCGGCTCGTCGTTCGTCACCCTGCTCAAGGCGATCGTGCCGCCGCTGATCTTCACGGCGATCGTCGCGTCGATCGCGAACCTGCGCACCGTCACCAACGCCGCGCGCCTCGCGGGCCAGACGCTGCTCTGGTTCGCCATCACCTCCGCGATCGCCGTGGCGATCGGCATCGGCCTGGGCCTCGTGTTCCAGCCGGGCCACAACACGACGCTCACCACGGCGGAGGCGGCCGAGCCGTCCAGCACCGGCACGTGGCTCGACTTCCTCAACGGCCTCATCCCGACCAACGTGCTCGGCCTGGGCGCGAAGACGTCGGTCGAGGCGGGCGCCGACGGCGCGCTGAGCGCCGAGACCGGCATCAGCTTCAACGTGCTGCAGATCCTCGTCGTCGCGCTGGTCATCGGCATCGCCGCGCTGAAGTCGGGCGCCAAGGCCGACCCGTTCCTCGCGTTCAACAAGTCCGCGCTCGCCATCGTGCAGAAGGTGCTGTGGTGGATCATCCGCCTCGCGCCGCTGGGCACGATGGGCCTCATCGGCAACGCCGTCGCCACCTACGGCTGGGAGTCGCTGCGCTCGCTCGCCTCCTTCTCCGTGGCGATCTACGTGGGCCTCGCGCTCGTGCTGTTCGTGGTCTACCCGGTGCTGCTCAAGGCCAACGGCCTCGGCGTCATCGCCTGGTTCAAGGGCGCGTGGCCGGCGATCCAGCTCGCGTTCGTCTCCCGCTCGTCGGTGGGCACCATGCCCGTGACGCAGCGCGTCACCGAGCGCAACCTCGGCGTGCCGAGCGAGTACGCGTCGTTCGCCGTGCCGCTGGGCTCGACGACGAAGATGGACGGTTGCGCCTCGATCTACCCGGCGATCTCCGCGATCTTCGTGGCGCAGATCTTCGGCATCGACCTGTCGCTGACCGACTACCTGCTCATCGCGTTCGTGTCCGTGGTGGGCTCCGCCGCGACCGCCGGCCTCACCGGCGCGATGGTCATGCTGACCCTCACGCTGTCCACGCTGGGCCTGCCGCTGGCGGGCGTGGGCCTGCTCCTTGCCGTCGACCCGATCCTCGACATGGGCCGCACCGCGGTGAACGTCGCCGGGCAGACGCTGGTCCCGACGATCGTCGCCAAGCGCGAGGGCATCCTCGACCTCGAGCAGTACCGCGCCGCGTCGTCGGAGCACCTGTTCGACGAGGACGACGCCGCGCAGGGCGACGTGCAGGGCGCCGCGCAGGACGGTGCCGCGCAGGACGACCGCGAGCTGGCGGAGGCCGGTTCGCGCGCCTGACGACGCACGACCACGAGGGCCCGGCGGGTGCACACCCGCCGGGCCCTCGCGCGTCGTCCCGGGGCCGAACGAGGTCAGCGCGCGAGGTCGGGCCGCCCGCACGGCGCTCGTGCAGGGGATGCCGAGGACGGCGCCGTCAGGGGGCGCCGAGCTCGGCCGGCACGTCGTCGTCGTGCCGCACCGCGAGGGACGTCACGGCGCGGGTCAGGCAGACGTACAGCCGCCGCAGCCCGGACTCGTGCTCGGACTCCCCGGCCACGATCCCGGCCGGGTCGTCGAGGACGACGTGGTCGAACTCGAGGCCCTTGGCGAGCGAGGCCGGGACCAGGTCGAGGCGCGCGTCGAACTCGGTGGCGTCGTCGTCCCCGCCGTCGGGGCCGTCGGACGCGCTCGGGTCCTCCTCGCCGACGACGGCGAACGCCAGACCCGCGGCGACGAGCCCGCGCCGGGCGTCCGCCACGCCGCCGTCGGGCACGATCAGCCCCACGGAGCCGTCGCGCGCGAGCGCGGCCCGCACCAGATCGACCGTCGGTGTCGTGGTGAGCAGGAGCTCGCCGCGGGCCCGCCGCACGGCCACGGGCGGCGCGAGCTCGGGGGCGATCCTGGGCAGGAGGCGCGCCGCGTACTCGATGACGTCCCCGGGCACGCGGAACCCGGCGGTGAGCTGCTCGACGTGCCCGTCGGGCTTGCCGAGGTGGTGGAGGGCGTCGTCCCAGGAGCGCACGCCCCACGGCGTGGTCGCCTGGGCGAGGTCGCCGAGCACGGTGAGCGATCCGGTGCGGGCCCGCCGGCCGAGGGCGCGGAGCATCATCGGCGACAGGTCCTGGGCCTCGTCGACGACGACGTGCGCCACCGACGGCGCCCGCTCCAGCAGGTCGGCGAGCTCGTCGAGCAGCACGAGGTCGGCGAGCGTCCACCGGGCGGTGCCCGGGCTCCGCGGCGGCACGTCCCACGCGATCGCCTGCTGCTCGGCCGGGGTCAGGATGCCGTCGGACGCCCGCGCGAGGAGCTCGGGGTCGGCCAGGAGCCGGTGGAGCAGCCGCGCGGGCGACAGCACCGGCCACAGCGTCGCGGCGTAGTCCTTGACGGCCTTGGTGCGCGCGAGGACGTCCCACGCCTTGTCGTCGAGCGCGTCGCCGCTCGCCTCGATCTGCTGCAGGACCCGGTGCGCGAGCGCGTACCGCAGCGCCTCCCGTCCCGCGTCGTACCGCAGGTCGCGGCCCACCACGTGCGCGACGGCGTCGCGGGCCTCGTGCGCGGGCACGCGCCAGCGCCGCGAGCCGCGCGGGAGCACCATCGCCTCGACGGGGTCGGCCAGGTGCGACCAGACGGCGCGACGCAGCACCTGCGCCATGCGGGCGTCGCCCTTGAGCCGGGCGACCGCCGCCGGCTCCGTGCCGCGCAGGCGACCGTGCGCCGCGACGAGCTCCTCGACCGTCGTCTGGGTCGCGTCGACCTCACCCAGGGCGGGCAGCACGGCCCGGATGTAGCGCAGGAAGCTCGCGTTCGGCCCGACGACGGTCATGCCCCGCCGCGTCACCTGGTCGCGGAACGCGTACAGCAGGTACGCCGCGCGGTGCAGGCCCACGGCCGTCTTGCCCGTGCCGGGCGCCCCCTGCACGACGACCGTCCGGCCGAGCTCGCTGCGGACGATGACGTCCTGCTCGGGCTGGATCGTGGCCACGATGTCCCGCATCGGACCGGTGCGCGGCCGCTCGATCTCCTGCTCGAGGATCTCCGAGTGCTCGGCGGCGGACGTCTCCGGGCCCGACAGCACCTCGTCCTCGAACCCGGTGAGCACGCCCCGCGCGAAGCCGTACCGGCGGCGGACCTCCACCCCCATCGGGTCGTGCCGGGTGGCGCGGTAGAACGCCGCGCTCACCGGTGCGCGCCAGTCCACGACCAGCGGGTCGCCGGCGGTGTCCGACACGTGCCGTCGCCCGACGTGGAAGACCCCGCCCCCGGCCGGCTCGTCGTGGTCCAGCCGGCCGAAGAAGAGCGGCACGTGCGGGTCGTCCGCGAGCTGCGCGAGGCGCCGCGCCAGCGTGAGCTCGAGCGCCTCCGCGCTGACCCGGTCGCCGGCACGGGCGGTCAGGCCGGCGGTGCGCTCGCGCATCCGGGCGAGCTCCTCGCGCGCCCGTTCGAGGTGCGCCCGCTCCCGGTCGAGCTCGGCAGGGGACACGGTGCGCACGACAGACCTCCGGGACGAACGAGCGGGTGGGAGCCGGAGGACACTACCGAGCCGGCGCGCCGCCGGCAACGCCCGCCGGGCGCGTCAGACCGGCGAGGCCCCTGCCGGCGAGCCGTCCGGGTCGAAGCGGTAGCCCATGCCGGCCTCGGTGACGAGGAAGCGCGGGGCGGCCGGGTCGGGCTCGAGCTTCTTGCGCAGCTGCGCCACGTACAGCCGCAGGTACCCGGTGTCGGTCACGTGCTCCGACCCCCAGATCTCGGTGAGGAGCGTCTGGCGGGTGACGAGCTTGCCGGGGTTGCGGACCAGCCGCTCGAGCATCTGCCACTCGGTGGGGGTGAGGCGCACGTGCTCGGTCCGGCCGTCGCGGGCGCGCGTGACGCTGTGCGCGGAGAGGTCCACGGTGACGTCGCCGAACCGCACCACGGGGTCGGAGTCCTCGTGCGCCACGCGGCGGGTGAGGGCGCGGATCCGGGCCAGGAGCTCCTCGATGGAGAACGGCTTCGTGACGTAGTCGTCCGCGCCGGCGTCGAGCGCCTCGACCTTGTCGGCCGCGCCCGTGCGCCCGGACACCACGAGGATCGGGGCGTCCGACCAGCCGCGCACGGCGTGGATGACGTCGATGCCCTCCAGCTCCGGCATGCCCAGGTCGATCATGAGCACGTCGGGGCGGTGGTCGATGGCGCGGGCGATCGCCTGCGTGCCGGTGGTCGCCGTGACGATCTCGTACCCCTGCGCGGTGAGCGTGATCCGCAGGGCGCGCAGGATCTGCGGGTCGTCGTCGGCGATGAGGATCTTCATGGGGCTGTCGCCTCCGGCTCGTCGGGGTCCTCGGGGTGGTCGTGCGGCGCCGCGCCCGCGGCCGGGAGCGCGACGACCATCGTGAGGCCGCCGCCGGGGGTGTCCTCCGGGGTCAGGGTGCCGCCCATGCCCTCGACGAACCCCTTGGACAGCGCGAGGCCGAGACCCAGGCCGGTCGTGTTGTCGGTGTCGCCGAGGCGCTGGAAGGGCACGAACACGTCCTCGCGGCGGTCGGCGGGGATGCCGGGGCCGTGGTCGACCACCCGGATCTCGACCGTGCCGGCGAACGTGCTGGTCGAGACCCGCACCCGTCGCCCGGCAGGCGAGTGCCGCAGCGCGTTGGCCAGCAGGTTCACCAGCACGCGCTGCAGCAGCACGGAGTCCGCGACGACGCTGGGTGCCGTGAGGTCGAGGTCGAGCTCCACCTCGCCGGGGCCGACGCCGAGCTCGTCGAGCGCGGGCAGCACGACGTCGGCCGTCTCGACGGGCGCCGCCGAGACGGCGAGGACGCCGGCCTCCAGGCGGCTCACGTCGAGCAGGTCGGTGATGAGGGTGGCCAGCGCGGTGAGGCTCTCGTCGGCCGTGGCGAGCAGCTCGTCGCGGTCCGCCTCGCTCAGCGCGCCGCGGGCGGAGCGCAGCCCGCTCACGGCGGCGGCCGCGGAGCTCAGCGGGCGGCGCAGGTCGTGGCTCAGCGCGGACAGCAGGGCGCTGCGCACGCGGTCGGACTCGGCGAGCTGGTCCACCTCGCTCGCCACCTCGGCCAGGTCGCTGCGCTCCAGCGCGGCCTGCAGCTGGACCGCGATGACGTTCAGGAGGCGGCGCTCGGAGGCCGCGAGGTCGCCCCCGGACAGCTCGAGGACGGCGCGGTCGCCGACGTCGATCGTGGTGCGCGGGCCCGCGGGGTCGTCCTCGCCGTCCGCGGCCAGCACGACGCCGCCGGCGACGAGCCGCGCCCCGGAGAGGCCGAACGCCTCCCGCGCCCGGCTCACCAGCGCCTGCACGGCGTCCTGCCCGCGCAGCACGCTGCCCGCGACCGTCGCCAGCACCTCCGACTCGGCTGCGGCCCGGTGGGCGGCGCGCGTCGTGCGGGCGGCGCGGTCCACGACGACGCTCACGAGCACGGCCGTGACGACGTACAGGACGAGGGCGACCACGTGCAGCGGCTCGCCCACGGTGATGGTGTGGATCGGCTCCACGAAGAAGAAGTCGAGCGTGATCCCGGACAGGATCGCGGCGTAGACGGCGGGACCCGCCCCGCCGATCAGCGCCACCACGACGACCAGCAGCTGGTAGGCGAGGACGTCCGAGACGATGGACTCCGCGCTGCGGACCGACACGAGCCCCCACGTCAGCAGCGGACCGCCCAGGACGGCGAGCAGGAAGCCGGCCACGCGGCGCTTCGCCGACAGGGCGCCGCCCATCCGGGGCAGCCGGGCGCGGCCGCCAGCGGCGGCGTGGTTGACGATGTGGACGTCGATGTTGCCGGCCTCGCGCGTCACGGTCGCGCCGATGCCGGGCCCGCTGAGGGCGGCGGCGAGGCGGCCGCGCCGGGAGACGCCGATGACGAGCTGCGTCGCGTTGACGCCGCGCGCGAACTCCACGAGCGCCGTCGGGACGTCGTCGCCCACCACCTGGTGGTAGGTGCCGCCGAGCTCCTCGACGAGCAGCCGCTGCCGCGCGAGCGCGCCGGGGGTCGCCCCGCGCAGCCCGTCCTGGCTGGTGACGTGCACGGCGAGCAGGTCGCCGCCGGCCGACCGCGCCGCGATCCGCGCCCCGCGCCGCAGCAGCGTCTCGCCCTCGGGCCCGCCGGTGAGCGTCACGACCACGCGCTCGCGGGCCTCCCACGTGGAGTCGATCCCGTGCTCGGTGCGGTAGTGCTGCAGCGCAGCGTCGACCTCGTCGGCCAGCCACAGCAGGGCGAGCTCGCGCAGCGCGGTGAGGTTGCCGAGGCGGAAGTAGTTCGACAGCGCCGCGTCCACCCGCTCGGCCGGGTAGACGACGCCGGACGAGAGGCGGTCGCGCAGCGCCTGCGGGGCGAGATCCACGACCTCGATCTGGTCGGCGGCGCGCAGCACGGCGTCGGGGATGGTCTCCTGCTGCGCCACCCCGGTGATCTTCTGGACGACGTCGTTGAGCGACTCGATGTGCTGGATGTTGACGGTCGACAGGACGTCGATGCCGGCGTCGAGCAGGGCGTCGACGTCCTCCCACCGCTTCGCGTGCGCGAGGCCGGGGGCGTTGGTGTGCGCCAGCTCGTCGACCAGCGCGACGTCCGGCCGCCGCGCGAGGACGGCGTCGAGGTCCAGGTCCGTGAGCTCGACGCCGCGGTGCACGACCGATGCGCGCGGCACGACCTCCAGGCCCCCCGCCATCGCGGCCGTCGCGGCGCGCCCGTGCGTCTCCACGAGCGCGACCACGACGTCCCGGCCGTCGTCGCGCAGCCGCTTGCCCTCCTCGAGCATGGCGTAGGTCTTCCCCACGCCCGGCGCCGCGCCGAGGAGGACGCGCAACCGTCCGCGACCCATGCTCACCTCCCGAGCTCGTCCGTGCTCTCGTCGAGGGCCACGTTGAGCTCCAGCACGTCGACCACGGGCTCCCCGAGGTATCCCAGGGCGCGACCCTCAGTGTGCCTCGCGACGAGGGCCGAGACCTCCTTGTCGGGCAGGCCGCGAGCGGCGGCGACCCGCGCGACCTGGAGGTCCGCGTACGCCGGGCTGATGTGCGGGTCGAGACCGGACCCGGACGCGGTGACGGCGTCCGCCGGCACGTCCGCCGGGTCCGCGCCCTCGAGCGCGGCCACGGCCGCGCGCCGCTCCCCGATCGCGGCGACGAGGTCGGGGTTCTCGGGGCCGAGGTTCGACCCGGACGACGCGGCGCCGTCCCAGCCGTCGCCCGCGGCCGACGGTCGCGGCTGGAAGTACTGCGGCAGGGGCGCTCCGTCCGCGTCCGTGAAGCCCTGGCCGATCAGGGCCGAGCCGACGACGTCCCCGTCGCCGTCGAGCACGAGCGAGCCGTCGGCCTGCGCCGGCAGCACGAGCTGGCCGACGCCGGTGATCGCCGCCGTGTAGCCGACGCCGAGCAGCAGGGTGAGGACGATCATCGCCCGGACCGCGACCCCGAGGGTGCGACCGGTGCTGCGGGTGGTGGCGTTCATGGGTGGTCCTTCTTCCTGCTCAGGACTGTGCTGCTCAGAAGCCGGGGACGAGGCGCACGACGAGGTCGATGAGCCAGATGCCGACGAACGGCGCGACGATGCCGCCGAGGCCGAAGACCAGGAGGTTGCGGCCCAGGGTCTTCGACGCGTCCATCGGCCGGTACCGCACGCCGCGCAGCGACAGCGGGATGAGCAGCACGATGACGAGCGCGTTGAACACGATCGCCGAGACCACGGCGGACGACGGCGAGCTCAGGCCCATGATGTTGAGCGCCTCGAGCCCGGGGAACACGCCCATGAACATCGCCGGGATGATCGCGAAGTACTTGGCGATGTCGTTCGCGATGGAGAAGGTCGTCAGCGCGCCGCGGGTGATGAGCAGCTGCTTGCCGATGCGGACCACGTCGATGAGCTTGGTGGGGTCGGAGTCGAGGTCGACCATGTTGCCGGCCTCCTTCGCGGCCGACGTGCCCGAGTTCATCGCGACGCCGACGTCGGCCTGCGCGAGGGCGGGGGCGTCGTTGGTGCCGTCCCCGGTCATCGCGACGAGGCTGCCGCCCTCCTGCTCGCGCCGGATCAGCTCCAGCTTGTCCTCCGGCGTGGCCTCGGCGAGGTAGTCGTCGACGCCGGCCTCGGCGGCGATGGCCGCGGCGGTCAGCGGGTTGTCGCCGGTGACCATCACGGTGCGGATGCCCATGGCGCGGAGCTCGGCGAACCGGTCCGCGATGCCCTCCTTGACGACGTCCTTGAGGTGCACGACGCCGAGCACGCGACCGGCCTCGCCCGGCGTCCGGACCGCCACGACCAGCGGCGTGCCGCCGGACCGAGCCACGCGCTCGACGGCGTCCTCGACCTCCGCGACGACGGTGCCCGCCGTGGGGGCGTCGTCGGCGAGCCAGGCCATGACGGCCGAGCCGGCGCCCTTGCGGATCTGCGTGCCGTCGGGCTCGTCGAGGCCGGACATCCGGGTCTGCGCGGTGAACGGCACGACCTCGCCGGGCACCGAGGTGCTCTCGTGGCGGCCCGCCTCCGTCCCGGCCCGGGCGGCGAGCGCGACGATCGACGCGCCCTCCGGCGTCGGGTCCGCGAGGGACGAGAGGGCGGCGGCGCGCACCAGGTCGCGGGCGTCGACGCCGGCCAGCGGCAGGAACTCGCTCGCCTGCCGGTTGCCGTAGGTGATGGTGCCGGTCTTGTCGAGGAGCAGCGTGGTGACGTCCCCGGCGGCCTCGACGGCGCGGCCGGACATCGCGAGCACGTTGCGCTGCACGAGGCGGTCCATCCCGGCGATGCCGATGGCGGACAGCAGCGCGCCGATCGTCGTCGGGATGAGGCAGACCAGCAGCGCGACGAGCACCGCCACGCTCACCGGGCTCGCCGCGTACGACGCGATCGGGTCCAGGGTGAGCGCGACGACGACGAACACGATGGACAGCGACGCCAGCAGGATGCTCAGCGCGATCTCGTTCGGCGTCTTCTGCCGGCTGGCGCCCTCGACGAGCGCGATCATCCGGTCCACGAACGTCTCGCCCGGCTTCGAGGTGATGCGCACGACGATCCGGTCGGACAGCACCCGCGTGCCGCCGGTGACGGCGGACCGGTCGCCGCCCGACTCGCGGATCACGGGCGCGGACTCGCCGGTGATGGCGGACTCGTCCACGGACGCGATGCCGCGCACGATCTCGCCGTCGCCCGGCACGAGGTCGCCGGCGGCGACCACGACGACATCGCCGAGGTCCAGGTCGGCCGACGACACGTCGTCGAGTGTGGCGCGCAGGGCGTCGGGGTCGGCCGCGTCGTCGTAGGCGGCGACGCGGTGCGCGACCGTGGCCGTGCGGGTCTGGCGGAGCGTGTCCGCCTGGGCCTTGCCACGGCCCTCCGCGACCGACTCGGCGAGGTTCGCGAACACGACGGTGAGCCAGAGGAACAGCGCGATCACGGCCGTGAACGAGCCGGGGACGACGGTGCCGCCCGAGGTCACGGGCCCACCGAGGAACGGCTCGACGACGGCGAGCGCCGTGGTCAGCGCGGCGCCGACCCACACGACGAACATCACGGGGTTGCGCCACATCTGGCGCGGGTCGAGCTTGCGGACCGCGCCCGGCAAGGCGGCCCGCACCTGGGCCCAGGTGAAGACCCCGCCGGGCGTGCGGGGGGCCTGCGGTGACGAGGGAGCGGGGAACGACGGGGTGTCGGTCGTGGTGGGCAATGAGGTGGACATGGTCAGACGAGCCCTTCCGCCAGGGGACCCAGCGCGAGAACGGGGAAGTAGGTGAGCGCGGTGAGGATGACGACGACCCCGACGAGCAGCCCGACGAACTGCGGGCGGTGCGTGGGCAGCGTCCCCGCGGTGGCGGGCACCTTGTCCTGCCGGGCGAGCGACCCGGCGAGGGCGAGCACGAGCACGATCGGCACGAAGCGCCCGAGCAGGATCGCGACGCCGAGCGCCGTGTTCATCCAGGGGGTGTTCGCCGTGATGCCGGCAAAGGCGGAGCCGTTGTTGTTGGCCGCGGAGGTGAAGGCGTAGAGGACCTCGGACGTGCCGTGCACGCCCGGGTTCCAGATCGTCGTCCCCACGACGCTCTCGCGCACGGCCGGGATCGCGAAGCTGAGCGCGGTGCCCGCCAGCACGAGCGTCGGGGTGACGAGGATGGAGAGGCTCGCGAGCTTGATCTCGCGGGGCCCGATCTTCTTGCCCAGGTACTCGGGCGTGCGCCCCACGAGCAGGCCCGCGACGAAGACGGCGATGACGGCGAGCACGAGCATGCCGTAGAGGCCCGACCCGACGCCGCCGGGCGCCACCTCGCCGAGCATCATGTTGAGCATCGGGAGCATCCCGCCCAGCGCGGTGAACGAGTCGTGCATCGCGTTGACCGCGCCGGTCGACGTCGTCGTGCTCGCCGTCGCGAAGAGCGTGGTCCCGACGATGCCGAACCGCGCCTCCTTGCCCTCCATCGCGCCGCCGGCGAGCTGCGGGGCGGTGCCGTTCCCGGCGGACTCGAACGCCGTCAGCGCGGCGAACGACGCCACGAAGATCACGCCCATCGCCGCGAGGATCGCGTACCCCTGCCGCAGGTCGCCGACCATCCGGCCGAACGTACGGGGCAGCGAGAACGGGATGGCCAGCATGAGGAGCACCTCGACGACGTTCGTCCACGCCGTCGGGTTCTCGAACGGGTGCGCCGAGTTCGCGTTGAAGAACCCGCCGCCGTTGGTGCCGAGCAGCTTGATGGCCTCCTGCGACGCCACCGGCCCGCCGGGGATGCTCTGCGCGCCCCCGGCCACGGTCGTGACGTCGGTGAAGCCGTCGACGTTCTGCACGACGCCGCCGATCATCAGCACGACCGCGCCCACCACCGAGAGCGGCAGCAGGACGCGCAGCGAGCCCCGGACCAGGTCGACCCAGAGGTTGCCGATCGTCCCCGTGCGGCGGTGCGCGAACCCGCGCACCAGCGCCACGGCGACGGCCATGCCGACCGCCGCGGAGACGAAGTTCTGCACCGCGAGCCCGGCGAGCTGCACCGTGTACCCGACGGTCTGCTCGGGCGAGTACGACTGCCAGTTCGTGTTCCCCACGAAGGACGCGGCCGTGTTGAAAGACAGGTCCGGCGGCACGGCGGGCAGCCCCAGCGAGTACGGCAGCCACTGCTGCGAGCGCTGCAGGGCGTAGACGAGGAGCAGGCCGACGACCGAGAACGCCAGCACGCCGCGGGCGTACGCCTGCCACGTCTGCCCCGACCTCGGGTCCACGCCCAGCACCCGGTACAGGCCCCGCTCGACGCGCCAGTCGCGGGGCGTGGTGTACACGGTCGCCAGGTAGTCGCCGAACGACCGGTGGACGACCGCGAGGACGAGGGCGACGGTCCCGAGCGCGAGGACCGCCCCGACCCAGCCCATCAGAACTTCTCCGGCTTCACGAGGGCCACCACGAGGTAGACCAGCGCGGCCACGCCGAGCGCGGCGGCGAGGAGCTCGACGACGATCACAGCTTCTCCACCGCCTTCGCGATCCCGGCCACCAGTGCGAACAGGGCGATCACGCCCAGCACGTAGACGACGTCGAGCACCAGCACGTCCCCACTCCGAGTACGGCGGCCGTCCCGGGTGGGGCCCGGCCGGGCGCCCCTGCTCGGGCGCCGACGTCGATGCAACACCCGCCGGAAGCCCGTGAACCCCGTCCTCACGGGATCCATACGGCGCGCGGGCGCACCCTGACGGAAGCCATACGGGGGCGGTCGCCGCCGAGAAAAACCGGGGGTGCGCGGCAGTCATCCGTGCCAGGCTGCCCCGCATGGACACCGTCGACGACGACACCCGGGCCGCATGGGCCATCGCCTCCCGCAAGTACACCGACGAGTACGACGAGCACCTCGAGGCGGCGCGCACCGTGGAGCTGCTGCCCGCGGAGGTCGCCGCGATCGGGGAGCTCGTCGTCGGGGCCGACGTCGTGCACCCGATGAGCGGCCACGGCCTGGACGACGTCGCCCTGGTGCGCCTCGGCGCGCGGTCCGTGCACGGGCTGGACTACAGCCCGGCGCCGGTCGAGAGCGCGCAGCGCCGGGCCGACGCCCTCGGCCTGCCCTGCCGGTACACCCGCGCGACGCTGCCCGACAGCGGCCTCGACGACGCGTGCGCCGACCTCGTCTACACCGGCAAGGGCGCGCCCATCTGGGTCGCGGACCTGCCGGCGTTCCTCGCCGAGGTGCGCCGGCTGCTGCGGCCCGGCGGCCGGTTCTACGTCTACGAGGCCCACCCGCTGGTGCCGCTGTGGGCATGGGACGCCGACGAGATCCGCGTGCGCCCGGACCGGGGGTACTTCGAGGCGTCGCACGTCAACGACACGTTCCCCGGCAACGGGGCGGTGGAGCGGCAGCGCACGCTCGCCGAGACCGTCATGGACTGCCTGGGCGCCGGGTTCGAGATCGAGCACCTCGAGGAGCACCCCGACCCGTTCTGGCTCCCTGCCGGCATCGATGCCGCCGCCTGGGACGGCCGCGTCCCGAACGCGTTCAGCCTGCTCGTGCGCAGGGTCTGAGGGAGTCACGGTCCGCTGCTCTCGCCGCGCCCGGAGGGAGACTGCGCACTAGCCTGACGGCAGTCGTGAGCCAGGCTGACAAGAGGAGACCGCGCGTGTCCGTACGCAACACCCCCTTCGTCCAGGACGCATCGACCGGCAGGCGGGTGACGCCGATCTGGCTCGCGTACGTCCTGGTCTTCCTGGTGGCCATCATCGGCGTCCAGGGGGCCGTGGGCGCGGTCTTCGAGTCCTCGTGGAAGGTGACCGCGGGGACACCGACGGCGCAGCTGCAGGAGGCGATCTCGTTCGCCGCCGCGCTGGCGCTCCTGCTCCTGTGGGTCGTGCTGTTCGAGCGGCGTCGTGTCGCGACCCTCGGGTTCCGCGGCCCGGGCCGGGGCGTCCTGACCATGCTGGGGGGAGTCGTCGCCGGGATCGTCCTGCTGTCGATCCCCACGCTGTTCCTGCTGGCGATCGGCGCCTACGAGGTCGTGGACGCGCCCGCCGGTGCCACGTCGGGCTGGTCGGCCCTGCCGCTGCTGCTCCTCCTCGCCTGCTTCGTGCTCGTCCAGGGCGGCACCGAGGAGGTGCTGGTGCGGGGCTTCCTGCTCCAGAACAACGGGCTCAAGCTCCCCGGCTGGCTCGCGGTGCTCGTGCCGAGCCTCGTCTTCACGCTGATCCACGGGGTGCTGACGAAGCCGCTCGCGTTCTCGATGATCCTGCTCTACGCCCTGATGGCCAGCTTCCTGGTCCTGCGGCTCGGCAGCCTGTGGCTCGTGATCGGCATCCACGCCGGGTGGAACTTCGCCCTGGGGAACGTGTACGGCATCGCCGTCAGCGGGCTCGAGCCGCACACGACGTCGGCGGTCTTCCTCCGCGCGGCGGACGACGCGCCGACCTGGCTGACCGGTGGCGAGTTCGGCACCGAGGCGAGCCTCCCGGCGGTCGTGGTGCTCCTCGTCGCCGCGGCGCTCGCGTTCGCGTCCTACCGGCGGTGGGACCGGCGCCGCGCGGCCGTCCCGCCGGAGGCGCCCGTGGTTCAGCGCATCGCGTAGGCCGGGATCCGGTCGTCGGTGGCGAAGGTGTCCGTCAGCCACAGCATCGAGCCGTACAGCCACCGGTGGGTGAAGGTCCGGTCCCGCATCCGGATGCGCGCGTCCGTCGGTGGTGCCAGGAACGGCCCCGCGTTGCCGGTCCGCGCGACCCGGGTGGGCCTGCGCATCCGCCGGTCGTAGGCCGCGAACGCCACCTCGTGGTCGCCGCGCGCCGCCACGAGCTCGCCGGCGAGGACGTAGGCGGCGACGAGGGACAGGCCCGTCCCGAACCCGCCGAGGGTGTTGGCGTGCCCCGCGTCGCCGACCAGCGCGAACCGGCCGCGCGTGAACGACGTCATGCGGGTGCGGGCCAGGGCGTCCAGATAGAGGTCGTCGGACCGCCGGACGGCGTCGAGCGCGGCGGGCACGCGCCAGCCCGCGCCGGCGAAGGCGGCCTCCAGGAACGCTCGCTGGGACGCGGCGTCGTGGCGGTCGTAGGCAGGTGCCCCGCCGCCCGGCGCGCGGAACACGAACAGGCTGGGCGCCTTCTGCCCGCCGAGCAGCGCGAGCCGGCCGGGCTCGTTGTACCCGTAGGCGACGGCGCGGCCGTCGGGCCGCCGCGTCTCGAGCCCGTCGAGCGGCGCCGCGGCGTCGGCCACCGCGTAGTAGTGCCCGAGGTGCTGCACGAGCTGGTCCTCGGGGCCGAACGCGAGCCGCCGCACGGCGGAGTGCACGCCGTCGGCGCCGACCACCAGGTCGAACCGCTCGCTCGGCCGGTGCGCGAACGCGACCTGCACGCCGTCCGTCGTCTCGGTCGTGCCGACGATCTCGTCGCCGAACACGTACTCGGCGTCGCGGGCGGTGTGCTCGTGCAGGATCGTGGCGAGGTCGCCGCGCAGGATCTCGACGTCGCCGCCGATGAACTCGCCCGGGATCACGGCGCGGACCCGGTCGTGGGCGTCGACCATGCGCCAGTCGGTCCGCGGGGTCTGGCGGGCGCGCACGTCGTCGAGGATCCCCATGCGGTCCAGGACGTCGCGGTGCGTGCGGCCCTTGAAGTCGACCGCCTGGCCGCCGGGCCGGAGCGCGGGGGCCTTCTCGACGACGGTGACGTCGAACCCGTTGCGGCCGAGCCAGCGGGCGAGCGCGGGCCCTGCGATGCTCGCGCCGGAGACGAGGACCTTTGAGGTGGACATAACTGCTCCTTCGGTGACCGACGCTTAATTGCGTCTGAAGGACACAGTAAACATCCGCGTACGATGGACGCAATACTTCAGGGCGCGCGAGACCGGCAGCCGCCGGAGGCAGGGGGAGCGATGAGCGCCGACCATCCGGGGGCCGGGACGAGCGCGACGAGCACCGACGACGTCGTCGCGCTGCTGTGGCGGCGCGCGACGCCTGCCCGCCGCGGGCCCAAGCCGCGCTTCAGCGTCGACGCCATCGTGGCCGCGGCGACGGAGATCGCGGACGACCGCGGGCTCGACGCGGTGACGATGCAGGCCGTCGCCGCACGCCTCGGCACCACCAAGATGGCGCTGTACCGCTACGTGCCGGGCCGCGTCGAGCTGGACGCGCTCCTGCTCGACGCCGCGCTCGGGGCCGCGCCGCCCGCGGCGACGGGGGCGGGCTGGCGGGCCGCGCTGACGGGCTGGGCCGGCAGCGTCCACGCGCGGGCCCTCGCGCGGCCCTGGTCGGTCGAGCTCGCGCAGCGGCCGCACGTGCCCGGCCCCGTCGAGCTCGCCTGGTTCGAGGCCGGCCTCGCGGCGTTCGGGGACCTCCCCCTCACCGGCGCGGAGAAGCTCGACACGCTCGCGCTCCTGGTCGGTCACGTGATGTCGCTCGTGCGCCAGCAGCCGCGCGGCGCCTCGCCGGAGGGCGACCTCGCCGCCGGGCTCGGGCCCGTCCTCGCCGAGCATGCGGACGACTACCCGCTCACCGTGGCGGCCTTCGCCGACGCCGAGCCGGGCGGCCACGACGACGCCCTGCGGTTCGGCGTCGCGCGTGTGGTCGCCGGGGTCGCGGCGCTCGCCGCCGAGCGCGCCTGACCGGGCGGGCGACGGGTCGGCGTCAGGACGCCGCGGGCTCCGCGTGGTCGGTCGGGGTGTGCACGATGTCGTAGTACACGTCGGTGTTCCCCTCCTCGGGGAACACGCGGTAGGTGAACTCCTCGTCGGTGAGCGTGACGATGTCCGAGTCGCGCTCGAACTGCACCTCGCCGGCGTCGTCCTTCGCCACGATGTGGCGGGTCGTGCCCTCCGCGTCGACCGTCCAGTCGCCCTGCATCTTGGGGCTGTCGTCGAGGTCGTACATCGCGAACGTGCCGTCGGCCCCGAAGTACGCCCAGCCGACGAAGGTGCTGACGTCCTCGTCGTCCAGCGGGACGTCCGCGCCCGACTCGTCGGTCGCGCCGGTGGTCTCCCACGCGGTCGACGCGAGCACGTCGGACGGCGTCTGCGCCTCGTCGGCCGCGGCAGCCTCCTGCGACGCGGCGGTGTCGGCACCGGCCGCGGCGTCCGCCTCGCCGGTGCTGCAGGCGGTGAGCGCGCCCAGCGCGACCAGCGCCGAGAGGGCGATCGTGGCGGGCTTGGTCGACTTCGTGAGCTTCACGTGGCTGTCCTTCTCTCGTGCCCGGGACGACGGAGCGTGTCCCGGTGCGTCGGTGCGTCGGTGCGTCGGTGCGTCGGATCCATCGTGGTTCCGGGCACCCGACGACCACATCGCCTGCCGGGCTCGCCGGGAGTCAGCCGAACGGATGAGGTACGACCGGCACGAACCGCAGCAGCGCGCCCGGCGGCAGCTGGCCCAGCAGCCACAGGTGCGTGGACGCCACGGACGCGACCACCGGGTAGCCGCCGGTGAGGGGATGGTCGACGCCGAACAGCACCGGCAGGCCGTCCGGCGGCACCTGCAGGGCTCCGGTCACGCAGCCCTCGCTGGGCAGCTCGCGCCCCCGCGCGTCGGCGGTCCGGGCCAGGGGCGTGCCGTCCAGCCGCAGCCCCACCCGGTCCGAGCGGTCGGTCACCCGCCACTCCTGGTCGAGCAGCGCGGCGGGGTCCGCGAACCAGTCGTCGTGCGGGCCGAGCACGACGGGGAGCGTCGTGACCTCGCCAGGCGCGGGCAGCGCCGCCGCGACCGGCGCCCCGACGTCGTCCACCGCCACCGCCCCCGCATCGCTGTGAGCGGGCGTTTGGCCCTGTCTGACACCGAGAACGGGGCCAAACGCCCGCTCACAGCGCAGGAGGGCCCCCGGGGCGAGGGGATCCGGGCCCAGGTGGGCGAGGGTGTCGGTGGCGCGGGAGCCGAGCGCGCGTGGCGCGTCCACGCCGCCGCGGACGGCGACGTACGTGCGCCGGCCGCGGGCCGGGGCGCCCAGCGCGAGCTCGTCGCCGGCGCGCAGGCGGAACGCCTGAGCCAGGGATGCGCGGCGGGCGTCGTGCGGGTCGCCGCCGCGGTGCACGACGGCGCGCGCGTCCGCCCCGGCGAGCGCGACGACGACGTCGGTGTGGGCGCGCAGCCGCAGGCCGCCGCCCACGGCCTCGACCGCGGCCGCCCTCGCAGAGTTGCCCGCCGCGCGGTTCGCCGCACGCAGGCTGCGCGGGTCGGCGGCACCGGACGGGGAGACGCCGAGGTGCGCCAGCCCCGGTCGGCCGAGGTCCTGCACGAGAGCCAGGAGGCCGGGTGCCACGACCTCCAGCGCGCCGCCCGACGTCGTCGTCCGCCCGGTGCTCGACGTCGTCGGCGCGGCAGTTCGGGCTCGCGTCGGCAGTTCGGACTGCCGCGCCGGGCCGGAACTGCCGCCGCGAGCGCCTCCGCCGATCCGGGCCGAGCTGCGCACGGCCGTGAACCGCACCCGGTCGCCGGGGGCCCACGGCGTGGGCGGGTCACGGTCGGCGTCCCAGGTGACGACGTCGGTCCGCCCGACGAGCTGCCACCCGCCCGGGCTGGAGCGCGGGTAGACGCCCGAGTACGGGCCGGCCAGCGCCACCGCGCCCGCGGGCACGCGCGTGCGGGGCGTCTCCCGCCGCGGCACGACGAGCGTCTCGTCGTCCCCGGTCAGGTACGCGAACCCCGGCGCGAAGCCGACGAACCCCACCACCCACGACGCGCCGGTGTGCCGCCGCACCACCTCCTCGGGGCTGCACCCGAGCAGGCGCGCGACGTCGGCCAGGTCCTCGCCGTCGTACACGGCGGGGATCTCGACGAGCCTCCCGCCGTCCTCCCCGGCCCCGGTCGGTCGCGTCGTCGCGGCCGCCCGTGCCCGCAGCAGCTCCGCGAGGCGCGCCGCGGGCAGCCGCCACGGGTCGAACGGGACCAGCAGCGTGCGCGCGCCGGGCACGGGCTGCCCGACGCCGGCCACAGGGTCGTCGCGCAGGGACGCGTCGAGCGCGAGCGCGTGCGCGAGGTCCGCGACCTCGACGAGCAGCGCGTCGTCGCGCACGGGGAGGACCCGCACGGGCAGGACGCGCCCCCTCGCGCCCACGCTCACGCCCTCGGCGACGCCGGGGCGAACGCGGCGAGGGCGATCCCCGCGTCGACGAGCACGGCGCGCACGCGGCGGGCCATCGCGACGGCGCCGGGGGTGTCTCCGTGCACGCACACCGAGTCGGCGGGCACCCGCACCACGGTGCCGTCGACGGCCTCGACCACGCCCTCGGTGACGAGCCGGAGCATCCGGCGGGCCACGACGTCCGGGTCGTGCAGGACGGCGCCCGCCTCGCCGCGCGGCACGAGCGTGCCGGCGGACGTGTAGGCGCGGTCGGCGAACGCCTCCGCGGCAGTGGCCAGGCCCGCGGCCCCGGCGGCGGCGAGGGCCAGGCTGTCGGGCAGGCCGAGCAGCACGAGGGCGGGATCGACGGCCGCGATCGCCGCCGCGACGTCGGCCGCCACCCGGTCGTCGACGGCGGACGTGTTGTAGAGCGCGCCGTGCGGCTTCACGTAGGTGACGCGGGTGCCCTCGGCGGCGGCCAGCGCCTGCAGCGCGCCGAGCTGGTAGATCACGTCGGCACGCAGCTCGGCGGACGGGACGTCCAGGTCGCGTCGGCCGAAGCCCGCCAGGTCGCGGTAGCCGACGTGCGCCCCGATCGTGACCCCGCGCTCGGCCGCGAGGCGCACGGTGCGGTGGATCAACGCGGGGTCCCCGGCGTGGAAGCCGCAGGCGACGTTCGCCGACGACACGACCTCGAGCATCGCCGCGTCGTCGCTCCGGTCCCCGTCGCCGAAGCCCTCGCCGAGGTCGCTGTTGAGGTCGACGGTGATCATGCACCCAGTCTGCCGCGCGCCGACGGGGGCGGCCGGTACGTATCACCGTGCAGCGACGGTTGCTCCGGTCATGGTGCGCGCATGGCCGGGGAGTGAACTCTCGTCCCAGGGGTGGCACGTCCGCGGCGCGTGACGCACAGTGAAGGGACGATCCTGTCGCCCATGTCACACGACGACCCCGAGGTGTGGCAGGATCCGAGCGCCTGAGCAGTGCCGATGGGGGAGGTTCGTCGTCGTGAGGTCTCCGAGGGACCCCGGACGGGGTGTGCGTGTCGGCAGGGTGCTCGCGACGGCGACGGCGTCGTGCGTCCTCGCCGCGGGCCTCGTCGCGGCCCCCGTCGCCGGTCTCCCGTGGAACGCCGACACCCTCCAGACCATCGCCGCCGACCAGCACACCCCCGACCTCGGTGCGGGCAGCCGCGTGGGCGAGGGGGTCTCCGTCGGCGTCGTCGGGACGCCGACGTCGACCGGCCCGACGACGTTGCAGGAGGTGCTGGGCGTCCTCGAGCGTGCGGAGCTCGCCGCCCAGGACGCGGGCCGGAAGGTGACGCCCGCGGTGGAGCAGGCCGCCGCCGAGCTCGGCATGCTGCTCAGCACCTACCTGGCGCAGCAGGCCGCCACGTCGTCCGACCGCCCGTTCGCGACCGCGGGCTCCGAGGTGCCCGCGCCGGTCCTCCCGGCCCCCACGCCCGAGCCGGACGCGACCCAGCCGGACCTCGCACCCGACGT
The DNA here is from genome assembly GCF_040632295.1 of Isoptericola sp. NPDC019482. Classification (NCBI taxonomy): domain Bacteria; kingdom Bacillati; phylum Actinomycetota; class Actinomycetes; order Micrococcales; family Promicromonosporaceae; genus Isoptericola; species Isoptericola sp. NPDC019482. Next base: position 26,453 of record NZ_JBEYBQ010000035.1, on the reverse strand, counting down.
CGTGCCACCGGCGACCGGCGAGCCGGAGGCCGTGCCCGTCGCCCGGCAGGTCGCGATCGACCCCGGTGACGAGCCCACGCCGGCGGCCACCGGGGAACGGCCGGACGTCGTACAGCCCGACGCCGAGCAGCCCGACGCCGTACAGCCCGACGCCGAGCAGCCCGACGCGCACGAGGACGACGAGGTGACGTTCGACGACCTCGTCGTCGCGGCCACGCGCCTGGCGACGTTGCTGGACCCGGCGACGACGACGCTCGAGGCGGGCATCCTGCCCGCGGGGATGGACGGCACGACCGCCGCGCGCGCCACGCTGACGGCGAGCCTGCGCGAGGTCGTCGACCGGTACGGCACGAGCACGGCGGGCTACGCCAACGGGCGCATCCCCGCGTCGGCGCTGTGCCCGCTCGACTTCGCCCCCGGCCACATGCTGCGGTGCGACGCCGCCGAGCAGCTCTCCGCGCTGAGCAAGGAGTACGAGAAGGAGTTCGGGGTGCCCATCCCGATGACCGACTCGTACCGATCGCTGGAGCTGCAGATCCGCGTCAAGGCCACGAAGGGGTGGCTCGCGGCGACGCCGGGCACGTCGAACCACGGGTGGGGGCTCGCCGTCGACCTGGGCTACCCGATCTCGACCTTCACGTCCGCCGAGCACACGTGGATGCGCGTGCACGGGCCGGACTACGGCTGGGACAACCCGTCGTGGGCGCGCTCCACCGGGTCGAAGCCCGAGCCGTGGCACTTCGAGTTCTTCGCCGCGGGCCCCATCCCCGACCGGGCGTGGAAGTCCGACGACGTCGCGGGCGGCGGCGGTCCCACCGCCGCGGCCGAGCAGGCCGGCAAGGACGTCCAGGGCACGAAGGGCGGCTCGAAGGCCGCGGGCGGCAAGGACGGCACGGCGAAGGGCGGCGCCGGCGACACGGCGACGGACAAGGGCGGGAAGCCGTCCGGCTCGACGTCCGACGGCGGCAAGGGCTCGGGCAAGGGCGGCGACTCCGCCGAGCAGCCCGCCGCGCCCGCGAAGGTCACGGTGCCGGACGTCGCCGGCCAGACCCTCGCCACGGCGAAGAAGACGCTCCAGTCGCTGGGGCTGAAGGTCACCACCGTGACGCGCGCGGACGACGACGTCCCCGAGGGCACGGTCGTGACGACCAAGGGCGCGGGCACGAAGGTCCGGACCGGGGCCACGGTCACCCTCGTGGTCTCGGGCGGCCCGGAGGCCGAGCCGACGCCTGAGCAGGTGGCGGTCCCGGCCGTGGCAGGCGAGGAGAGCGGGGCGGCGGAGCAGGCGCTGCGGGACCGCGGGCTCAAGGTCACCGTGGTGGAGAAGGCCAGCACGGATCGGCCGGCGGGGGTCGCGCTGGGGACCGATCCCGGCGCCTCGACCGAGGTGGCCCCGGGCTCGACGGTGACCCTCTACGTCTCGAGCGGTCCGCAGCAGGTGACCGTCCCGGACGTCACCGGCTGGACGGTGGCCGACGCCCGCGCGGAGCTCGAGGGCCTCGGGCTCCTGGTCGAGACGTCGGGCGACGTCGAGGCGGACGACCTGGTCGTCGAGACCCAGGGGGTCGGCGACAAGGTCGACAAGGGCTCGACCGTCCTGATCACCGGGGGCGCGGCGGACCCGGTCCCGGACGTCGCCGGGATGACCGTGGCCGCGGCCCGCGAGGAGCTCGAGGCGCACGGGTTCGTGGCTGTGACGGCGGAGGGTGTCGGGGACGACGCCGAGGTCGCGGGGACCGAGGTCGCGGCGGGGAAGCTCGCACTCCTGGGGAGCGAGATCACCCTCGTCGTGGCGACGGGCAGCTCGACGGGCACAGGCGAGTGACGTCGTCCGAGCCGCCCGCCGAGACCCCCGGCGAGCGGCGGACGCGCGAGGCGCTGGAGGCGGCGGGCATCGCGTTCGAGATCGTCCGGCACGGCCCGGTGCGCTCCCTGGCGGAGGCCGCCGCCGCGCGTGGCGTCACGCCGGCGCAGGTGGTCAAGACGATCGTGGTGCGCCGCGGGGACGGCGACTTCCTGTTCGTGCTGGTGCCGGGCGACCGCACGATCGCGTGGCCGCGGCTGCGGGCGCTGCTCGGGGTGTCCCGGCTGTCGATGCCGGACAAGGACGTGGCGCGCGACGTCACCGGGTACGAGCGCGGCACCATCACCCCGTTCGGCTCGCTCACGCCCTGGCCGGTGGTCGCGGACTCGCGGGTCGCGCAGGCTGGGCCGGTGTCGATCGGGGGCGGCGGCCACGGCGTCTCCGCGACGGTCGACGGCGGTGACCTTGCTCGCGTCCTCGACGCCCGGGTCGCGGACGTCACGGACCTGGACGACCCTGTACCGGCGGGCCCCGCCCGCACGACGCCGGCCGGCCCGGCGTCGACCCGCCAGGATTGAACGGATGCTGGACGAATCCGCCTGACGGGGGAACACTCGACGCGGGCCGTTCGCTGTACCGAGAGGGCGCAGACCGCGTCCCAGGCCGCACGGCCCCACGCACGGGAGCAACTCGACCACATGGACATCGACAGCAGCAGCGACCCCCTGCCGAGCTCGGGGATCGCGTCCCGGACCACCGACGAGGCGACCGTCCTCACCCTGTGGGGCGAGGTCGACGCGGCGCTGCGCGAGGCGGCGAGCGACGCGATGGCGGCGCTCGCGGCGCGGGGCACGACGCAACCCATCGTCGTGGACACCCGGGACGTCACGTTCATCGACTCGTCCGGGGTCGCGTTCATCCTGCAGGTGTACATGCTGGGGCAGGAGACGGGGACGTCGGTGAGCCTGTACCAGCCGTCCGAGGCGGTCGCGGAGGTGCTCGACATGGTCGGCATGGGCGGCCGCATCCCCCTCGCGGAGGCGGTTCCCGCCGGCCGGGCCGGCTGACCGGGTGGCCGCCCCGATCGACAGAGCCGTCGACAGAGCCGTCGAGCGTGGCGTCGACGGCGCCACGGTGCGGGCCGAGCGCTTCGCCGCCACGGGCCTGCGCGGGCCGGGCCTGCCCGACGCGCCTGCCGTCGTCGACGCGCTCCTCGCGGTGCAGGGGCAGGAGCTGCAGCCGGCGCTGTGGGGCCTCTCGCGGCGGGTGGCGCCGTCGTCGCGACCGGGCCGTGCCGCCCTGAACACGGCGCTCGCCGACGGGGACCTGCTGCGCACCCACGTGCTGCGCCCGACGTGGCACCTCGTGCGGCCGCGCGACGCGCGCTGGCTGCTCGAGCTCACCGCGCCGCGGGTCGAGAGGCTGATGGCGTCCACCGAGCGGTCGTGGGACCTCGGCGACCTGGGGCCGGGGACGGACGCCGTCGCCGCCGCCGTCGCGGACGGCCCGCGCACCCGTGCGGAGATCAAGGCCGAGCTGGTCGCCCGCGGCGTGCTCGACCCCGACGCCCCGGGCCTCGCGTACACCCAGATGCTCATGCACGCGGAGCTGCAGCGGCTCGTGATCAGCGGGCCGCCGCCGGCCGGCAAGGAGCTGCAGCACCAGTCGTACGCGACCTTCGACGACCGCGTCCCCGCGGGCTACGGGCCGCTCGGCGAGCGGTTCGACGCCGAGGCGGCCGTCGTCGAGCTGTGGCGCCGCTACCTGCCCGGCCGGGCGTTCGCGACCGTCAACGACCTGCGCCTGTGGAGCGACGTCACCGTGCGGGACCTCGCCCCCGCGCTGGCCGCGCTCCTCGACGCGGGCGAGGCGGTGCAGGTGCCGGGTGCCGGCGACCTCGAGGGCCTGACGCTGGTGGCGACGGCGGGCACGGCGGAGGCGTGGGCCGGCGGTGCGGTGGCGCGGGACGACCCGGACCGGCCGGTCGCCGACCTGCTGCAGGCGTACGACGAGCTCCTCATGTCCTACCGCGAGACCCGGCACGTCGTGCTCGACCCGGCGCTGCCGCCGCCGGACCGGGCGGGGGCGTACGTGCACTCGCTGGCGGTGGACGGCGTCGTCGCGGGCCGCTGGCGCTGGCCGGCCGGGCGGACCGCGCTGGACGTGCAGTGGCTGCGGGACCTGACGCCGGCCGAGCGCGGCGCCCTGGACGCCGCGGTCGCCGATCTCGACAACTACCTGGACTGAACGCGGGACTGAACCTGGACCGGGGCACCGCGCCGGGCGACCGGATGGCAGGGTGGTCCCGTGCATCGCAACTGGGCCGGGAACCTCACGTACTCCGCACGCTCCGTCGTGCGCCCCGCGTCGCTGGAGGAGCTCGCCGACGTGCTCACCGCCGGCGGCCGGGTGCGCGCGCTGGGGTCGCGCCACTCGTTCAACGACGTCGCGGACACGGACGGCGTGCACGTCCAGGTGGACGGGCTCGACGACGGCCGCCCCGCGGTCGAGCCGCTGACGCCCGAGGACGGCGCGGAGGGCGACGTCGTGTCCGTGAACGCGGGCCTGCGCTACGGCGAGGTGTCCCGCGCCCTGCACGCGACCGGCCGCGCTCTGGGCAACCTCGCGTCGCTGCCGCACATCTCCGTGGCGGGCGCGGTCGCCACGGCCACGCACGGCTCCGGCGACACGAACCAGAGCCTCGCGAGCGTCGTCGAGGGCCTGGAGATCATGACGCCGGGCGGCGAGCTGCGCCGCATCACCCGCGCGAGCGACCCGGACGTCTTCCCCGGCACGGTGGTGTCGCTGGGGGCGTTGGGCGTCGTGACGCGCGTCGAGCTGCGCACGGTCCCGGCCTACGTGGTGCGGCAGGACGTCGCGGCCGACGTCCCGTGGGACACGTACCTCGCCAGCTTCGACGCGATCACCTCGGCGGCGTACTCGGTGAGCGCCTTCACGAGCTGGGACGAGCCCGCCGTGCGGCACGTGTGGTTCAAGTCCGTGGCCCGCGCGGACCGGCCCGAGGTGCGCGGGCTCGCCCCCGACTTCCTGCGCTGGTCGGACGTGCCGGTGCACCCGCTGCCGGGCGTCGACCCGTCGGCGTGCACCGAGCAGCTCGGAGTGGACGGCCCGTGGCACGAGCGGCTGAGCCACTTCCGGCTGGAGTTCACGCCGTCGAACGGCGACGAGGTGCAGTCGGAGTACCTGCTGCCGCGCCGCAACGCGGTCGCCGCGATCGAGGCGATGCGCGGCCTCGGCCCGACGGTCGCGCCGCTGCTGCAGACCAGCGAGATCCGCACGGTCGCCGCCGACGACCTGTGGCTCAGCCCTTTCGACGAGCCGTCCGTGGCGTTCCACTTCACGTGGGTGCCGCGCGAGGACGACGTGCGGGCCGTGCTGCCCGCCGTCGAGCAGGCGCTGGTGCCGCTCGGTGCGCGCCCGCACTGGGGCAAGGTGAGCACGCTCGACGCCCCGACGACGACGGCGCTCTTCCCGCGGTTCGACGACTTCCGGCGCCTGGCCGCGCGGTTCGACCCCGACGGCCGGCTCCACGGCGGGCTGGTGGGGCGCCTGCTCGCGGGCTGACCCCGGCCCGGTCCCGGCGGGGACCCGCCGGGGCGAGGGCTGGCCAGGGACCGGCCTGTCGGGCAGCATCGATCCGTGAGACACGTTTGACGTGACGCCCCTCACCGTGGAGGTTCGACGCCTGTGAGCACCACGACCACTGACACCTCGCCTCCCCGGGAGCAGTTCACCGGGCAGGTCGGCTTCATCCTCTCCGCGATCGGCTCCGCCGTCGGGCTGGGCAACATCTGGCGGTTCCCCGGGGTCGCGTACGAGAACGGCGGTGGCGCCTTCCTGGTGCCCTACGTGATCGCGCTGCTGACCGCGGGCATCCCGATCCTCTTCCTCGACTACGCGCTGGGGCACCGCTTCCGCGGCGGCCCGCCCACCGTGTTCCGCCGGGTGAAGAAGTGGCTCGAGACGCTGGGCTGGTTCCAGGTGATGATCTGCTTCGTCATCGCGATCTACTACGCGGCCATCATCGGCTGGGCGCTGAGCTTCTTCGTGTACTCCTTCACGCTGAAGTGGGGCGACGACACGGCCGGCTTCTTCACCGGCGACTACCTCCAGCTCTCCGACACCGCGAACGGCGGGGCGTGGTTCACGCTCGACTTCGTGCCCGCGGTGCTGATCCCGCTGCTGCTGGTGTGGGTCGCGACCATCGCCGTCCTCGTGGGCGGCGTCGCGAAGGGCATCGAGAAGGCCAACGTCATCTTCCTGCCGCTGCTGGTCGTCGCGTTCACCGTGCTGGTCGTGCGCGCGATCTTCCTGGACGGCGCGACCGACGGCCTCAACGCCCTGTTCACGCCCGACTGGAGCGCGCTGGGCGACATGAACGTGTGGATCGCCGCCTACGGGCAGATCTTCTTCTCGCTCTCGGTCGCGTTCGGCATCATGATCACGTACTCGTCGTACCGGAAGCGCAAGGCGAACCTCACGTCGCCGGGCCTCGTGGTGGCGTTCTCCAACTCGGGCTTCGAGATGCTGGCGGGCATCGGCGTGTTCGCCGCCCTCGGCTTCCTCGCGCACGAGCAGGGCGTCGCCGTCGCGGACCTGGAGGGCATCACCGGCCCGATCCTGTCCTTCGTGACGTTCCCCGCCGTCGTCTCGCAGATGCCGGCCGGGCCGCTGTTCGGTGCGCTGTTCTTCGGGTCGCTCGCGATGGCCGGGTTCACGTCGCTGATCTCGATCCTCCAGGTCGTGTCGGCCGGGTTCCAGGAGAAGTTCGGCCTCACGCGACGCAAGGCGGTGCTGTGGATCGGCGTCGTCGCGGCCGTGCTGTCCGTGGTGGGCTTCTCGACGACGACGGGCCTCATCGCCCTGGACACGATCGACAACTGGTCCAACAACGTCGGCATCGTGGCGTCCGCGGTGCTCATGTGCGTGTTCCTCGTCTGGCTGCTGCGCACCAGCCCGGAGCTGCGCTACCACCTGAACGCGGTCTCGACCTTCCAGGTGGGCCGCTGGTGGTACGTCTGCGTCGGGGCGATCGTGCCGGCCGTGCTCGCGTACATGCTGGTCTCGCGCATCGTCGACCTCGTGCAGAACGGGTACGAGGGCTACGACGAGACCTACCTGCTGTATGCCGGCTGGGGCACGCTCGTGGTGCTCGTCGTCGGGGCCGTGGTGCTGACGCTGCCGCGCTGGCGACGCAGCCCTGACGACTTCGTCGCCTGGCCCGCCTACCCGCCGGTCACGGCGGCCACGACGACGAAGGGGGCGGCCCGATGAACGGCGACGCGATCCTGCTCATGGTGCTGTCGCTGGCGGTCGTCTGGGGCGGCCTGCTGGTGAGCATCCTCGCCCTGCGCGCCCGCTCGGAGCGCGCGGACTACCCGCCCGGCGGCGACGACGACCACCGTGAGGACGACGCGATCACCGAGCGCGACACGTGACCCTGTCGCCGAGATAGAGAAGCTGGACCCCCTCTCTATCTCGCGGGTCCAGCTTCTCTATCTCGGCGGTCAGTCGTCCTCGCGGTTCTCCTTGACCTTCTCCACGCCCTCCTTGAGCAGGAACAGCGGCAGGATGAACGCCGCCAGCATGCCCGCCAGCCAGACGATGACCGGGCCGATGATCCAGCCGGCGACGCCTCCGACGTCGAGCCCGTCCGTGAAGACCACCGCGACGGCGAGCGCGACGAACGTCGAGAGCAGGCCGACGCCACCGACGAGCGCGGGTGCGTTGTTGCGGGCCACCTTGGTGAGGAACGGGGAGATGATCGCCTGCGCCACGGCGAAGATGACGACGGCGAGGACGAAGCCCAGCGGCTCGGACCAGTTGATGGAGAACGTCTCGAGGTCGAAGGCGGCGAAGACCCAGGCGGCGACGAGGACGCCCACCACCGCCGCCAGCAGGAACACGGCCGTGCGGAGCAGGAACCTGATCATGCTCGGAGCGTAGGGCCGGGACGCCGCCGCGGCATGTCGGGCCGCCGTGTCCTGCGTCGTCACGCGGGGACGGCGAGGAGCGCGATGCCGGCCAGCACGACGAGGGACCCGGCGATCTTCACCATCGGACGGGGCTCCTTGAACAGCCACCAGGCGAGGAGGGTGCCGATGACGATGCTCGACTCGCGGGCGGGAGCGACGAGCGCCACGGGCGTCGTCTGCATCGCCACGAGCACGAGGATGTACCCCAGCGGGGACAGCACGGCGACCAGCGCGATCTCCCTGGCGTGCCGGCGGCTCATCCGCACGGCCTCGGCGCGCCGCCCGCGGTCGCGCAGGATCGGCGCCAGCGTGAGCGACTGCCAGACGGCGTTGCACGCGAAGTAGGCCACGGGGTCGAGCGCGAGGGCCGTGACGGCGTGGCCGTCCCACAGCGTGTACGCCGCGATGGCGGCGCCGGTCGCCAGGCCCCAACGGACCCCCGCGAGGCCCCGCGACGGGTCGACCCCGGTCGCGCCCGAGCTCGCGACCACCGCCACGCCAGCGATCACCACGAGACCTCCCACGACGTGGACGGCGTCGACCTGCTCGCCGAGGACGACCAGCGCGACGAGCATCGTGAGCAGCGGACCGGTACCCCGCGCGGTCGGGTAGACGATCCCCAGGTCAGCACGCGCGTAGCCGGTGTTGAGCGCCACGCCGTAGAGGTTGTGCAGCACGCCCGAGACGGCACCGGCCACGACCAGCGCGCCGAGGTCGGGCCAGCCGTCCCGGGCGAGGATCACCAGGCCCACCGGCACCCACAGAACCGCCGATGCCGTGGCGTAGAGCCAGACGAAGACGCGCGAGTCGCCCGTGACCCGCTTGGCGGCCACGTTCCACACCGCGTGCAGCACCGCCGCGGCCAGCACGAGAGCGAGCGCGGCGGGGGTCACCGGCCCGACGGTACCGGTCGCGCTACGTCACCCAGGAGTGTGCGGATCACCAGGCGGTTTGGAGAATAATTCCTCAGCCTGCATACTCATGCATCGACCCCTCGCACGATCCTCGGAGCCCACCATGCGCACCCGCCACGTCCTCGCGTCGACCGTCGTCACCACGGCTGTCGCCGCCCTCGCCCTCACCGGCTGCACGACGGCCTCGCAGGACCTCGGCTCCACGCCGGGCGCGTCCGACGACAGCACCTCCGCCGCCGTCGACCTCGACGCGATCCAGAAGGACGACGCCGTCGCCGCGCTGGTCCCGGACGCCGTGTCCGAGGACGGCACGCTGACCCTCGGCTCCAACCTGCAGTACGCGCCGGTGGAGTTCCTCGACGCGGACGGCACGACGCCGGTCGGTATCGACATCGACATCGCGACCGCGCTCGCCAGGACGATGGGTCTGGAGCTGAAGGTCGAGAACGCGGGCTTCGACTCGATCATCCCGGCCATCGGCAGCAAGTACGAGGCCGGCATGTCGGCGTTCTCGGTCACGCCCGAGCGCCTGGAGACGGTCAACATGGTCAGCTACTTCACCGCCGGCTCGCAGTTCGCCGTGGCGAAGGGCAACCCCGACGGCGTGACCCCCGACGACCTGTGCGGCGTCAGCGTCGGCGTGCAGACCGGCACCATCCAGCAGGACGAGCTGGCCGAGGTCAGCACGACCTGCACGGACGAGGGCAAGGAAGCCGTCGACGTGCTGCCCTACGACTCGCAGTCCGACGTCACGACCAACCTCGCGGGCGGCAAGCTGCAGGCGATGTACGCGGACTCGCCGATCATCGCCTACGCCGTCGAGCAGACCGGCGGCTCCGTCGAGGCGCTCGGCGAGATCACGGACGCCGCGCCGTACGGCGTCGTCGTCGCCAAGGACGACGAGGATCTCGCGAAGGCCGTCCAGGCCGGCCTGCAGAAGCTCATGGACGACGGCGTGCTCGCCCAGGTCGCCGACACCTGGGGCTCCGGCGCGGCCGTGCTCGACACGGCCGAGCTGAACCCGGCAGGCTGACCCGTATGGAAGACCGACCGTCCGGCCAGCTGCCGGAGCCCCTGCACGCCCGGCCGGTGCCCCGGCCGGGGCGGTGGGTGTCGGCCGTGGTCGTCCTCGTCCTCGTGGCGATGGCGGTCAACGCGCTGGTCACCAACCCCAACTTCCGCTGGGACACCGTCTGGCTGTACCTGCGCGACGTCGTCGTCGTGCGGGGCGTGGGCTGGACGCTCGTCCTCACGTTCGGCTCGATGGCGATCGCCATCGTGCTGGCCGTGCTGCTGGCGGTGATGCGGCGCAGCGACAACCCCGTGATGCGGTCGGTGTCGTGGTTCTGGATCTGGTTCTTCCGCGGCACCCCGATCTACACGCAGCTCGTGTTCTGGGGACTGCTGTCGGTGCTGTACCCGCGGCTGTCGCTCGGCATCCCCTTCGGGCCGGAGTTCTGGACCTTCACCACCCAGGACGTCATCACGGCGTTCTGGGCGGCGCTGATCGGCCTGGCGTTCAACGAGTCCGCGTACCTGGCGGAGATCGTGCGCGCCGGCCTGTCGTCGGTGGACCCCGGCCAGACCGAGGCCGCGAAGGCGCTCGGCATGAAGGACGCCAAGATCCTGCGCCGCATCGTGCTGCCGCAGGCGATGCGCGTCATCGTGCCGCCCACGGGCAACGAGACCATCTCCATGCTCAAGACGACGTCGCTGGTGCTGGCGATCCCGTTCACGCTCGAGCTCACGTACGCCACCAACCAGATCGGCAGCCGCATCTTCCAGCCGATCCCGCTGCTCATCGTGGCCGCGCTCTGGTACCTGCTCATCACGTCGGTGCTCATGATCGGCCAGCACTACCTCGAGCGGTACTACGGTCGCGGGTTCGACGGCGGCCGTACGGGCGGGCGCGGGGGCCGCGGGCCCCGCGGTGGTCGCAAGCCCCGCAAGCAGGACCTCATCGGCGCGTCCGGCACCACCAAGGACGACCCCTTCCTGGAGGTGACCCCATGACCGCGTCGGCCGAGGCCTCCGCGCCTGCCGCAACTCCCGAGGCCATGGTCGAGGTCCGCGACGTGCACAAGGTGTTCGGCCGCGGCCACGACGCCGTGCACGTGCTCAAGGGCGTCTCCCTCGACGTCCCGCGCGGCTCCGTGACCGTGGTGCTGGGGCCGTCCGGCTCCGGCAAGTCCACGCTGCTGCGCTGCGTCAACGAGCTCGAGGAGATCACCGCCGGCTCCATCCACGTGGGCGGCGACCTCATGGGCTACCGCCGCGACGACAAGGGCGTGCTGCACCGCCTGCACCCCAAGGTGATCGCGAAGCAGCGCTCCCGCATCGGGATGGTCTTCCAGCGCTTCCACCTGTTCCCGCACAAGACGGCGCTGGAGAACGTCATGGAGGCGCCCGTCCAGGTGCGCGGGCTGTCCAAGACGGAGGCCCGCCGCAGGGGCCTGGAGCTGCTGGACCGGGTGGGGCTCGCCGAGCGGGCGGAGTTCTACCCGGCGCAGCTCTCGGGCGGTCAGCAGCAGCGCGTCGCCATCGCGCGGGCGCTCGCCATGGACCCCGAGCTCATGCTGTTCGACGAGCCCACCTCCGCGCTCGACCCCGAGCTCGTGGGCGAGGTGCTCGCCGTCATGCAGGACCTGGCGCGCTCGGGCATGACGATGATCGTCGTGACCCACGAGATCGGCTTCGCGCGCGAGGTCGCCGACCACGTCGTCTTCATGGACGACGGCGTCATCGTCGAGGAGGGTGCGCCCGCCGACGTGCTGGACAACCCCTCCGAGCCGCGCCTGCGGGACTTCCTCGCCCACGTGCTCTGACGCGCCCCGGAGCGGGGCCGTCAGGCCGCCGGCGTCCCGGTGGGCGTCGTCGGCACGTCGTGCCGCGGGGCGTGCGCCACGACGACGAGCCACAGGCCGAACGCGGCCGCCGAGGCCAGCGCCCACCCTCCGACGATCTGGCGGGCGAGGTCGCGGCACGCCAGCCGCTCCTCGGGCGGGACGGCCCACTCCGTCATGTCGAGGCTGTCGTCGAGGAGGCCCGCCGTTGCCAGCCCCGACATGCACGTGGTCCCGTCGATCACCACGGGGGACAGCACCAGCCACCAGCCGACGCCGAGCACCGCGAACGCCAGCACCGTGACGGCGACGAGCCCGCCGCCGACGTGGCGTCGTCGGCGCGCGACCAGGACGATCGTGACGACGGGGACGGCGACCAGCAGCGCCGTCCACGCCACGAAGATCGCCGCCCCCAGCCGGTCGCTCGTCATCGGGCGCCCCCGGTCGTCGTCAGCCCGGCGTCACAGCACCGAGCAGACGCCGCCCCAGTCGGTGTGGCCGATGGTGACCTTCTTCCAGATGTGCGCGGAGTAGCCGCCGGCCGTGGTGCGCGTCTTGGAGATGGTGCGGGTGTCGCCGCTGTACCACTTGCTGCTGGCGCCGGTGAGCCAGGTGGTGCCGGTGGGGCAGCCGCTCACGCCGGACGAGACGCGGTAGATGCGCAGGAACCCGGTCATCGAGCCCGACCCGCGGTACTTCCAGGTCGCGTAGATGCGTCCGCTGCTCTTGGACAGGCACATCGTGCCGGGGCCGGAGGTGTACGCGCACCGGTTGCCGGACGGTAGCGCCAGCGTGCTCGCCTCGGACGTCGCGGCCCGTGAGGCGGTCGCGGTGCCGTCGGTGACGGCGGTCGCGACGTCGTCGCAGTCCTCGAGCAGGTCGACGCGGTGCGTGGCGAGGTCGGCTGGCGCGCCCATCGCGAGGTTGTAGTCGCGGTCGACCTCCTCGGAGATCGTGACGTCCTCGAGCGTGCAGCCGCGGGCCGCGGAGTCGGCCTCCCAGTCGGTGGCCTCGGCGGCGGCCCGCTCCTGTGCGGCCCACGCCTCCCACTCGCTCGCGGGGCTCCCCGGGGCGGGCACGCCGGGCAGGTTCTCGGCCGTGGTCGAGGCCTGGGACGGGGCGACCGCCGTGAGCGTCACCCCCAGCGCGAGCGCGGCGACGCCCAGACCTGCGGCGATGTTCCTTCTGACGGTCTTGCCTCGGCTCATGACGCTCCTCGGTTGGGCTCCGGCGCGCGGTGTGCGGCGTCGTCGTCGACTCTCGCGGTGACTACGGTGTAGCACTCAGGGGGTTGGCGGCAACTCCAGTGGTAGGACGGAAAGGTTTCATCGTGGACGACGCCCACGCCCGTGAGCTGCTGACGCAGATGTGGGTGGAGCAGCACGAGGTGGTCACACGATTCGTGGCGCGTCGGGTGGAGGCGGGGCTGGTGGACGACGTCGTGTCGGAGACGTTCCTGGTCGCCTGGCGCCGTCTCGGCGACGTCCCCGACGACCCGAAGCCGTGGCTGCTGGGCGTCGCCCGCAACGTGCTCGCGACGCACCTGCGCACCCACGGGCGCTGGCGCGCCCTGGGCGTCCGCCTCGAGCGGGAGCCGGAGGCGGGCAAGGAGGGCACCGACGACCTCGCGGCCGACCGGGCCGACCTGCGCCGCGCCTGGGAGATGCTCTCCGACGCGGACCGCGAGGTCATCGCCCTGGTCGCGTGGGACGGGCTCACCGCGGTCGAGGGCGCCAGGGTCCTCGGCATCCGGCCGTCCACCTTCTCCGTCCGGCTCACCCGGGCGCGGAAGCGGCTGCTCGCCTACTCCGGGCTGAAGCAGGACACGGCCACCGTGCTGCGCAACCTCCAGGAGACGCGATGAAGTCCCCCATGATGGCGGAGCTGGCCGACCTCGACCCCGCGCGGGACCTCCGCGCGCCGGGCCGCCCCGACGACGCCGCTCTGCAGGAGATCCTCGGCAGCGCTCGGCGTGCCACCCCGATCCGTCGCTCCACGCGCCCCGCCGTCCTGGCAGGGGCCGCGGCCGCCGCCGTGGTCGCGGTGGCCGGCGTCGCGACCGTGTGGTGGCCGGCCCCGCCGGCCGCGTTCGCGTCGTGGACCGCAGTCCCCTCGGACGTGACGCCGGCCGAGGTGGCCGCTCGCGCGGAGGCCTGCGGCAGGGTGGCGCACGGTGTCGCCGAGGGCGAGGACGGCCCGCACCTCGAGGACGTGCCGATCAGCCCGGTCCTGGCCGAGCAGCGCGGCGACTACACGTACGTGCTGCTCACGGGCAAGGGCGCGACGGGCGAGTGCCTGGTCACCACGCGGGCCTCGGGCGCGACCGACGTCGTCGGCGGCGACGCGGTGCTGGCGTCCGCCCCCGCCGCGCCGGGGCCGCGCGACGTCACGACCGTGCACGTCGGCACGGCGTCCTGGTCCGAGGGCGACACCGGAGACGGCGCGCTCACGTCCGCGTACGGGCGCGTGGGCGCCGACGTCGCGTCGGTGTCGCTCGCCACGACCGCGGGCGAACGGGTCGAGGCCACCGTGCAGGACGGCTGGTGGGCGGTCTGGGCGCCGGGGGAGGCGTCGCTGCGCGCCACGGCGGAGCTCACCTTCTCCGACGGCGCGACGACGGAGGTCGCCGTCAGCCGGTGACCGTGCGGTGGAACCTTCCCGCCGCCTGCACCGTGTACCGGTCGTGACAGCCACGAGCGACGCCGCCGGCGCCCTGGACGACGTGCCCGTCGTCGACGTGCAGGTGACGCACACGAGCCGGAACGCCGAGTTCGCCGCGTTCATGGCGGCCGCCGCGGACCCGCTGCACCGCACCGCCTACCTGCTGTGCGGCGACCGGCACCGCGCGGAGGAGCTCGTGCAGCAGACGTTCGAGCGCACCTACCGGTCCTGGGGGCGGGCCCGCGAGGGCGACCCGCTCGCCTACGCGCGCCGCACCCTGGCGAACCTGCGCATCGACACCTGGCGGAGCACCCGCCGCGAGGTGCTCACCGATCACGACGGCTTCCCGGAGGGCGCCGGCCGTCCCGGGCAGGACGCGACGCGGGCGGTCGAGGAGCGCGACGCCGTCGTGCGCGCCCTGCTCCTGCTGCCGCTGCGCCAGCGGCGCGTCGTGGTGCTGCGGCACCTGGTCGGGTTGTCCGAGGAGGAGGTGTCCCGGGAGCTCGGCATCCCGAGAGGCACCGTGAAGTCCACGTCCTCGCGCGGGCTCGCCCGCTTGCGTTCCGTGCTCGACCTCGACGCCCTGGGAGGGCCACGATGACCACCGAACCGCCGCTGTCCGACGACGAGCTGGGCGCGCGGCTGCGCCGGGCCACCGCCGACGTCCCGCCGTCCACGCTCGACCTGGACGCCGTCCTGCGCGCGAGCCGGCGCAGCGCGGCCCGGCACCGCGCGGTGGTCGGCGGCGGGTGCGTCGCCGCGCTCGCCGTGGTGGGGGTGGGGCTCCCGGCGGCGCCCGGGCTCTGGCAGTCCGTGCCCCACGGGGGCACCGCCCCCGCGGGCGTCGGGACCGTGGCCGGGTGCCAGCCCTCCGACGTCGACGTCACCTGGCGTTCCGAGGCGGTGGAGCCGATCGTCCTGTGGCTGGACCGGGAGTCGCGCACGGGGCAGAAGTCGGCCGTCGATCGCCTCGTCGAGGTCGACGGGGCCGCGGCCGCGCCGCACGTGAGCGTCGAGCGACCGCGATTCCGCGAGGGCATCCTGCGCGCGGCGGAGCGCGACGCGACGAACCCGCCGCCCGACGGGGAGCGCGTGGACGAGCGCACCGAGACCGTCTTCTCGTCGGGGTCGGGGTCGGGGTCGGGGGCCGCCCGCTCCGGCGACCTGCTGGAGGGCTTCGCCGCCGCGCGGGCCGGTGCCGTCGACGCGACGAACCCGTTCGAGGAGCGGGCCACCGAGGGCACCACGCTGCACCTCGCGACGGGACGCGAGCACCTGCTGGAGGGCACGGCGGACTGCGCCGGGGAGGAGGTGGCCTTCGTGCTGAGCTACTGGGAGGCCGACGGCGACCCACGCGCCGTCCCGTGCGAGGAACCGGCGGACGACGGCATCGACGTCCTCGCGAAGCGCGAGTACTGCCCGGGCGACCTGTCCGCCGCGGAGCGCGACGTCGTCGGGCTCGACGGGAGCGACGCGTCGGTGCGGACGCTGGAGACGCTCGCGCGACAGCTGCGGCTGGCGGCAGCCGGCTGAGCCCGGCCTACTCCCCGTCCTCGCAGGCGATGCCGTTGCCGTTCGGGTCGAGCGCGCCGCGGTAGGCCGGCTGACCGTTCTGGATGGGCGCGGCGCCGGCCTGGCGGGCGGCGTTGCAGTCCAAGTAGAACCAGGCCTGGTTCTGCTGCTGTTGCTGCTGCTGTTGTTGCTGCTGCTGGTTCACCTCCTGCTGCGCCTGCTGGTCCTCGAACGCCTTCTTCTGGTTCGCGAACTCGGCCTGCTCGGCCTCGGCAGCCTTTTCGCGCTCCTTCAGCGCCGCCTCGCGCTCCTGGATGTCCTCCTTCTGGGCGCTGATGGCCTGGCGCGCCTCGTCGACCTCGTCCATGGCCTGGGCCGCGGCGGCCTCCTTGCGGTCCGCGTCCACGAGGGCCTGCGCGGCGTCCGAGCTGCGCATCATCGAGATGGACACGCCGAGGATGCACCCGAGGGCGAGGCAGGCGACGGCGACGCCGGCGACGAGCGGGCCGCCACGGCCGGCCTTCCCGCGGGACCGGCTGCGGGGGGCCGCGGCCTCGGCGGCCTCGTCGGCCGCCCGTCGCGCCGCGCGCCGGCCGTTGCTGGTACGGATCCGGTCACCGACCGTGCGCAGCGCCGCGGAGACGGTCGCGACCGCGCCGCGGTCCTCCTCGCCGTCGAGGTGGTGGCTCGGCGGCGCGGCGGCGGGGATCGACGCGGGCGGCGGGGGCGGCGGTGCGGAGACGGTGCCGACGGGAGCGCCGTAGGTCGCCGTCGGTGAGGGCAGCGGCAGCGGCGGTACCGGCGGCACCGGCGGCACCGGCGGCACCGGCGGCATGGCCGCGACGGCGGTCACGGCGGCGGCGGGCGAGGCGACGGTCGCGGGGACGGGCGCCATGACCGTCGTCGACTCGGCCGGGGTCTCCGGTCGGGTGCGGCGTGGGGTCGCGGCGTCGTCCACCCAGTACTCCCAGCCCTGGGGGGCGGGCGGCCAGGAGGGGTCGGGGACCCACCCCGCGTCGGGCCGGAACCCGAGGGGCACCTGCCACCCCGGGGGCGGGTTGAATCGCACAGCCATGACACTCCTCCGTCGTCGAGCGGGCCCCACTATGGCGGAAACCGCCTGCTCCGGTCCATGCGCGCCCGTCCATGGACCGGGGGAGAGAGCCGGCTCAGGCCCCCGGGAGGTGCTTGCGGTAGTGCGCGACGACGACCCCTGTGGACACCGCGCCGAGCGCCACGAGGACGACGAAGAGCTGCGCCGTCGTGAACGGCGGGGTGATCGCCGCCATGATCGCGGGGGTGAGGAAGCCGGCGTACGCGACGGCGTAGAACACGCCCGTGAGGCCGGCGAGATGGCGCGGCCCGGCGATGCGCTGCACCTCCAGGAGCCCTGAGGACAGGCCGATCCCCATGCCCGCGCCGCCCACGACGGCGGCCCCCACGCCCCACCAGGGCGAGCCCGACGCGACCACCAGCCCGACGCACGCCACGGCGAGCGTGAGCGCCCCCGCGGCGACGGCCAGCCCGCGCGCGGAGTCGACGGCGTCGAGCCGCTTGGCCGCGGGCTGGACGACGGCGGCGACGCCGAGCGCGACCACGGTGAGCAACGTGGCGTACGCCACGCCGAAGCCCTGCGTCTGCTCGCGCAGCAGGACGGGCGCGTACCCGTAGGTGAGCGCCGCGACCACGAAGATCCAGGGCGCGACGACGGCGACCACCCGGGTGAACCGGCGGTGCCCCGCCGGGGGCACCCGCAGCCCGCGCCACCACGGCCCGGCCTCGCCGCCGAACGCGTTCGACTCCGGCGTGCGGAGCACGACCAGGAGGAACGGCGCCGTGACGACCAGGTGCACCACGAACGGCAGCACCTCGGGCCACGGGCCCCACTGCGCCAGCGCGCCCGCGACGAGCGCGCCCACCCCCGACCCGAGCGTGAACGCGAGCGACGCACGGCGGGCGCCCGAGCCGGCGTCCGCGGTCCGGTCGTACGGGACCTGCGAGAGCTCCTTGATCCAGCTGGTGCCGACCGAGGTCGCCGTCCCGACCGTGATCCCGGCGAGCAGGCGGCCCACGTAGATCGGGACCGGGCCGAGCGCGCCGAACGCCAGCACCGCGCTGGCGGCCATGCCGATCACGGTGCCCGCGAGCATCACCGGGCGGCGGCCGTACCGGTCGGAGAGGGTCCCGGCGACGAGCAGCGCGGGCGCGAGGCCGAGCACGTACACCCCGAGGAACGCGTTGACGGTGGCGTCGCCGTAGCCCTGCACCTCCTCGTACATGAGCAGCACGGGCGTGAACTGGTTGCCCGCCCACGACGAGACGAACAGCGCGGCGAACGCGCCGAGCCACGGGCGCCTCACAGGATGCCCCGGTGGCGGCGCACGTGGTCGTGCAGCAGGTCGCAGTACGCGTCGGCGTCGCCCTGCTCGACGGCGGCGAGCATCGCCTCGTGCTCGGCGAGCGCGGACGCGACCTCGTCCGCCCCGACCTGCAGGTGCTGGAACATGAGGCGCAGCTGCCGGTCGCGCAGCAGCCCCATGAACTGGATCGCCGTCTGGTTGCGCGACGCCCGCACGAGCACCCCGTGGAACGCCGAGTCGGCGACGACGAACGCCTCGAGGTCGTCCGCCGCGGCGGCGCTCCGCTGCGTGTCCAGGTGCGCTCGCAGCTCGTCGACGACGGCGACCGCGGGGCGCCCGTGCGCCAGCGCGCGGCGGGCGGTGGACCGCTCGACGGCCTCGCGCATCTCGAGCACGTCCCGCGCCTCGTCGGGCGCCATGGGTACGACGGCGGCCCCGCGCCGCGGGGCTACGGCGAGCAGCCGCTCGGCGTCGAGCCGCAGGAACGCCTCGTGCACGGGCGTGCGGCTGATGCCGAGCTCCGCCGCGACGTCGCCCTCGGACAGCAGCACGCCGCCGGCCGCCTCGCCCGAGAGGATCTTCGCCTTGGTGTGCCGGTACGCGCGCTCGGCGGCGCTGAGCGACGGGGTCGGCGGGGTGGGCGGGGGTGTCGAGGGGACGGTCACCCGGGGCAACCTACGCTTGCATCCATCTTGCATGCAAGATGACCTGCTCGAAGGGAGGGGGGAAGGGTGTCGGTCGCCGCTGGTAGACCGGGGGGCATGTTCCTCCTGGACGCGGACCGCGCCCCCGGCGAAGCCACCGTCGTGCACTCCGTGAGCGACCTGGTCGTGGCCGCCGAGTGCGAGTTCCGCCTGCTGCACCGCCTCGACGAGCTGCTCGGCCGGGTGCCGCGCTCCGACCGCGAGGCCGACGTCATGCTCGAGCGGGCGGCGGCGCTCGGCGACGCGCACGAGCGCCGGGTGCTGGACGAGTACGTGGCCCGCTTCGGGCGCTCGGGGGGCGGTGCCGGCGGCGTCGTCGAGGTCGGGGCCCCGGCGCGGCTCACGCGGGACGGTCTGGAGGCCGCGCACGGCGCGACCCTCGCGGCGATCGAGGCGGGGGCCGACGTCGTCGCGCAGGCGTCGTTCTTCGACGGCGAGCTGCACGGCCGTGCCGACTTCCTGGTCCGCGACCCGCTGGGCGACCCCGACGTCGGGCCCGGGCGCCCGGGGGAGCACGCCGGCGCCGCGCTGCCCCGGTACGCCGTCGTCGAGGCCAAGCTGGCGCGGCGGGCCAAGGTGACCGCGCTGCTGCAGCTCGCCGCGTACGCCGACCAGCTCGCCGCCGCGCACGTCGACCCGGCCGACGCCGTGCACCTCGTGCTCGGCACGCGCGTCACGAGCTCCCACCGGCTCGCCGAGCTGCTGCCGGTGTTCCGGCAGCGCCGGGACCGGCTGCGGCAGGTCGTCGCCGCGCACCGCGCCGACGACGGACCCCTCGCGTGGGGCGACGCCCGGTTCACCGCCTGCGGCCGCTGCCCGGCCTGCTCCGAGCAGGCCGCCGCGCACCGCGACGTCCTGCTCGTGGGCGGGGTCTACGAGCGCCAGCGGGCGCAGCTCGTCGCCGGGGGTATCGCGACCATCGACGAGCTCGCGAAGGCGGAGGGCCCGCCCGCCGGGATGCCGGCCCGCAGCTTCGAGCGCGTGCGCGACCAGGCGCGGCTGCAGCTCGGCCCGGGCGAGACCGGGACGGCGCCGTGGGACGAGGTGTGGGACGGGGAGGTCGGCTACGACGACCACGGGGTGCCCGCCGTCATCCGCTGGCAGCTGCCCGACACCTCCGGCGTGCGCCGGCTGCCGCCGCCCAGCCCCGGCGACGTCTTCTTCGACTTCGAGGGCGACCCGCTGTGGTCCGACCCGCAGGGCGAGCAGTGGGGCCAGCAGACCGGGATCGACTACCTGTTCGGGCTGGTGGAGCGCCCCGACGCCGAGGGCGGGGCCCCGCCGTTCCGTGCCTTCTGGGCCCACGACCTGGCCCAGGAGCGGCAGGCCCTCGTCGACTTCGTGGACTACCTGACCGAGCGCCGCCGCACCTACCCGGACCTGCACGTGTACCACTACGCGTCGTACGAGCGGGTGCACCTGCTGTCCATCGCCGCCCGCCACGGCGTCTACGAGGAGGAGGTGGACCAGCTGCTGCGCGACGGCGTGCTGGTGGACCTGTACGCCGTCGTGCGGTCGTCGCTGCGCATCTCCGACCGGTCCAAGTCGATCAAGAAGCTCGAGCCGCTCTACATGGGCGACGACCTGCGGTCGGGAGACGTCACGACCGGCGCGGCGTCCATCGTCGCGTACGCCGAGTACACGGCGCTGCGCGAGGCGGGCCGGCACGACGAGGCCGACGCCCTCCTGCGCGACATCGCCGACTACAACCGGTACGACTGCGTCTCCACGCTGCGCCTCCTCGACTGGCTGCGCTCCGCCGCCGGCGTCGTCGACGCCCGCGAGGGCGCCCAGGCCGCGGTACCGGACGCCGCCGCCCGCGTCGAGGAGGACGGCGCCGCGACGGCCGAGGAGTCGCCCCGGCAGGCGGCGGCACGGGAGGCGCGCGAGCGGCGGCTGGCCCTGGAGTCCGCGGTGCGCGAGCGGGTCGGCGAGGACCGCGGCGCCCGGGACGACGAGGCGCAGGCGCTCGCGATGATCGGCGCGTCGCTGGGGTACTGGCGGCGGGAGGGCAAGCCGTTCTGGCACGAGCACTACTCGCGGCTCGAGCTGCCGCCGGACGAGTGGCAGGGCCGCCGGAACACGTTTCACGTGGAACGTGCGGCCGTCGTCCAGGACTGGCTCGTCGAGGACGGCCGGCGCGCGCCGGCGCGGGTGCTGGAGCTGGTCGGCCGGCTGTCGGAGGGCTCGGAGCTCGGCATCGGAGCCGTGCCGTTCGTCCTCTACGACGACCCGGCGCCCGACGCCGTGACCGTGCCGGCGAACGCGGTGCGCGGCTTCCACGGCGGCGCGACGATCGTCGACGCGGTGCGTCGGGAGACGGACGCGGGGGAGCGGGACGTGCTCGTGCTCCGCGAGCAGGTGCGCGTCGGGGCGGAGACCTTCGACGCGCTGCCGATGGCGCTCACCCCGTCCAGCGGCCCGCGCGCCGACCCGCAGGAGCAGGCGCTCGAGGACGTGGCGGGGCGCGCCCTGGCCGCCTGGGACGCCGACCGTGCGCTGCCCGACGGGCCGGCCGCGGACCTGCTGCGCCGCCGCCCGCCGCGCCTGACGTCGGGCGGCCCGCTGCCGGACGTCGTGGGCGACGACTTCACCGCCGCGGTCCTCGACGCGACCCGCGACCTCGACCGGTCGTACCTCGCGGTGCAGGGCCCGCCCGGCACCGGCAAGACGCACGTCGGCTCGCACGTGATCGCCGCGCTGGTCGCGGAGGGCTGGCGCGTCGGGGTGGTCGCGCAGTCGCACGCCGCCGTCGAGAACATGCTGCGGGCCGTGGTGGAGAAGGCCGGCGTGGCCGCCGACCGGGTGGCCAGGAAGCGGCCGGCCGACGGCGCCCCGCACGCTTCCTCGAGCGCGGTCTGCGCGGAGCTGTCGGGGGACGACCTGGCCGAGTTCTCCCGCCGCGGCCCCGGCGTCGTCGGCGGCACGGCCTGGGACTTCGCCCATCCGGGCCGCTGGCCGGACGACGGCCTCGACCTGCTGGTCGTGGACGAGGCGGGGCAGTTCTCGCTCGCGTCCACGATCGCGGTGTCGCGGTCCGCGCGGCGCCTGCTGCTCCTGGGCGACCCGCAGCAGCTGCCGCAGGTCAGCCGCGGGCGCCACCCCGAGCCGGTGGACCGGTCCGCCCTCGGGTGGCTCGCGGACGGCCGCGACGTGCTGCCGCCGGGGCTCGGCTACTTCCTGGCGCGGTCGTGGCGGATGCACCCGGCGCTCTGCGAGGCGGTGTCCCAGCTCGCGTACGAGGGACGGCTGCAGGCCCACGAGACCGCGGCCGCGCGCCGGCTCGACGGCGTGGCCCCCGGGGTGCACCACGTGCCGGTGCGGCACGAGGGCCGCGGCGTCGCCTCGCCCGAGGAGGCGCAGGAGGTGGCGGCGCAGGCGGCCGCCGTCGTCGGGCGGGCCTGGACGCCGAGCCCCGGGCGGCCCCCGCGCCCGCTGGAGCCGCGCGACGTCGTCGTCCTCGCCGCCTACAACGCCCAGGTCTGGGCGGTGCGGCGCGCGCTCGACGACGCAGGCCTCCACGGCGTCCGGGTCGGCACGGTCGACCGGTTCCAGGGCGCCGAGGCGCCGGTCGCGATCGTCACGCTCGCCGCGTCGTCGCCCCACGACGTGCCCCGCGGCACCGGGTTCCTGCTGTCCCGGCACCGGATCAACGTCGCGGTCTCGCGGGGGCAGTGGTGCGCGATCGTCGTGCGCTCGCCCGAGCTCACCGACTACCTGCCGCACACCCCCGAGGGACTCGGGCGCCTCGGCGCCTTCCTCGGGCTGTGCGCGCGGGCGGTCTAGAAGCCGCCGAAGTCGCCGCCCCCGAAGTCGCCGCCGAAGTCGCCGAACCCGCCCATGTCGCCGCCGCCGTCGTAGCCGGGGTCCGCGCCCGCGGCCTCGGTGGACCCGGCGTCCGCGCCCGCGTCGCCCCCGGCGTCGGCTCCGGCCTCGCCACCCTCGGACCCGGCGTCGCCGGCGAAGTCCTGCGACGGGTCGCCGAAGGCCGGGCCGAAGAGGGCGTTCGCCACCGCGGACCCGATGACGACGCCCGCGACGGTGCCGAGCAGGCTGGAGCCGACCATCGACCCGAAGCCGGGGCCGCGCGCGCCGCCCCGCCCGCGGAACGACCGCTCCAGCGTGCCGGGGTTGCGCATCTCGGCGCGGGTGGCCATGCGCGCGAGGGACTGCGGGTCGTCGGAGGTGGGCCGCTCGTTCGCGGGGAGGCCCGAGCCGACCTCGTCGAGCACGCGGCGTCGCTGCTCGGGCGTCAGGCGGGCGAACGCCTCGGCGTGCGCCTGCTCGACGGCGTCCGGCGGGGCGGTGCGCAGCAGGTAGCGGTAGCGCTCGACGGCCACCTCGTCGGGGTCGCGGTGCGCGGCGGGGACGCCGGCGCCGGGCCGCCCGGCGGGCTGCTCGCCGGGGTACGGCGCGTAGCCGTGCTTACCCGGGGCCTCACCGGTGCCCGGCCGGGCGTCGTCGGGCCGGCCGGGCACGCCGTGGTAGGAGCGCTCGTCGGGCGTTCTGCCGAGAAGTCGGTCGAGGAATCCCATGACGGTCCAACGACCACCGGGACGCGTCCGTTCCCGGGAACGGCGACGGCCCGCACCCCGACGAGCGGGGTGCGGGCCGTACGACTCACACAGCCGGCGTCAGCCGGCCGGGAGCGAGATCAGAGCGGGCGGACGTTCTCCGCCTGCGGGCCCTTCGGGCCCTGCGTGACGTCGAACTCCACACGCTGCTCCTCGTCCAGGGACCGGTAGCCCTGGGACTGGATCGCGGAGAAGTGGACGAACACGTCGGCCGAGCCGTCCTCGGGGGCGATGAAGCCGTAGCCCTTCTCGCTGTTGAACCACTTCACGGTTCCGGTGGCCATGCTTACTCCTTCAAGAGGTGTCGACGACCTCGACCGTCGAGATCGCGCATCACGGTGAATCGTCGTCAACTCTTGAGACCAAGGTCCGCCGGGAGTCCGCGTCGTTCCTTCCGACGCGTTCGCCGTGGCGCGGACGGGGACCGTCCGGATCGAGCGAGGCACTGCAACGGGCACAACGGTACGCGAGCGCGAGCACGCGCACCAGTGTTGCCGCACCGGCTGTCCACAGGGTGGTCACGCCGGTGGACGCGGGGTCGGCGGGTGCGGATACAAAGGAGTCATGACCACTTCCCCCGTCCCTGCCCTGCCCCTCACCGACGGCGTCGAGATCCCCCAGGTCGGCCTCGGCGTGTTCCAGGTGCCCGACGACGGCACGCAGGCCAACGTCGAGCAGGCGCTCGAGCTCGGCTACCGCCACGTCGACACCGCCGCCGGCTACTACAACGAGGCCGGCGTCGGTGCCGCGCTGCGGGCGTCGGGCCTCCCGCGCGAGGACGTCTTCGTCACGACCAAGCTCCGCAACGGCGACCAGGGGTACGAGCAGGCGCTGCGTGCCTTCGACGACTCGCGCCGCGCGCTCGGCGTCGACCAGGTGGACCTGTACCTGATCCACTGGCCGGTGCCGAGCAAGGACCTGTACGTCGAGACGTGGCGGGCGTTCGAGAAGCTCCTCGCCGACGGGGCGGTGCAGGCGATCGGTGTGTCGAACTTCCTGGTCGAGCACCTGGACCGGCTGGTCGCCGAGACCGACGTGGTGCCCGCCGTGAACCAGATCGAGGTGCACCCGACGTTCCAGCAGACCGCGCTGCAGCGACGGTGCCGTGAGCTCGGCATCGTCGTCGAGGCGTACTCGCCGCTCGGCCGCGGGGCCGACCTGGACGCACCTGCCGTCGTGGCGGCGGCCACGGAGCTCGGTGTGACGCCCGCGCAGGTCGTGCTGCGGTGGGCCGTGCAGCAGGGGCGGGTCGTCATCCCCAAGTCGCTGTCGGCCGCGCGGCAGGCCACCAACCTGGACGTGTTCTCGTTCGAGCTGTCGGCCGCGCAGGTGGCGTCGATCGACGCCCTGGAGGCCGGCGTGGAGGGTCGCACGGGCGCGGACCCGGCCACCGCGTCGTTCACGCAGTTCCGGTCCTGACGGGGGTGGGCGAGGGCCGAGTGTGACGCAGGTAACAGGTTCGTCACGATCTGCAGGGAGTGACCCGCGCGACACGTCGGCGACATACAGTCTCGCTACGTTCAGCGGCACTGAATGCGGTGTTGAGCCGCGAATGTCCTACCTCCAAAAGGGGAACAGCATGATCCGACGCACCACCGCCGCCAAGGGCATCGCCCTCGCGGCAGTCCTCAGCCTCGGCCTCGCAGCATGCGCCTCGTCAGACGGCGGGGGCGACGAGGGAGAGGGCGGCGGCTCGACCGAGCCGCTGAAGATCGGCACGATCCTCCCCGTCACGGGCACGCTCGCCTTCCTCGGCCCGCCGGAGATCGCCGGCGTCGGCCTGGCGATCGACGACATCAACGCCGCGGGGGGCGTCCTCGGCAACGACGTGGGCGTCGAGTGGGGCGACTCCGGCGACAGCACCGACCTCAACGTCGCGAAGAGCACGGCCACCGACCTGATCGGCAAGGGCGTCTCCGTCGTCATCGGCGCGGCGTCCTCGGCCGTCTCGCTCGGTGTGGTCGACCAGTTCGAGGAGGCCGGGGTCATGCAGATCTCGCCCGCGAACACCGCGGCCGACCTGTCGGGCTACGGCGACTTCTTCGCCCGCACGGCGCCGCCGGACACCGTCCAGGGGCCGGCGCACGCCGACCTCATCATGGGCGACGGCCACTGCAAGGTGGGCTTCCTCGTGCAGAACGAGGCCTACGGCAACGGCCTGCGCGACTACGTCCAGGAGGCACTCGAGGCCGGCGGCTGCGAGGCCGTCTACGGCGGTAACGGCGAGGGCCACGAGTTCGCCCCCGGCGAGACGAACTTCGGCGCACAGGTGACCGACCTGCTCGCGCAGAAGCCCGACGCCATCTCGATCATCGCGTTCGAGGAGACGACCGCCATCGTCAACGAGCTCGTCTCGCAGGGCTGGAAGTTCGACGGCACCACGTACTTCGTCGACGGCAACCTGTCCAACTACGGCGACGACTTCGACAAGGGCACCCTCGAGGGCGTCCAGGGCACGCTGCCCGGCGCGCAGGCCGACGAGGCCTTCCGTGAGCAGCTCAAGACCTGGTACACGGAGAACGAGAGCGGCGAGCTCAACGACTTCTCGTACTCCGCCGAGTCGTACGACGCCGTCGTCCTCGCCGCGCTCGCGGCGATCAAGGGCAACGGCACGGACGGCGAGACGATCTCGAAGAACCTCCGTGCGGTGTCGGGTGCCGACGGCGGCACCGAGGTGACGACCTTCGAGGAGGGCGTCAAGGCGCTCGAGGCCGGAGACGACATCAACTACGTCGGCAAGTCCGGCATCGGGCCGCTCAACGAGTCGAACGACCCGACGTCGGCCTTCATCGGCATCTACAAGTACGGCGCCGACAACACCTACACCTACCAGCGGCAGATCGAGGGCAAGATCGAGGAGTGATCCTCGCTCGCTGACCTCGGTCACCACGACGGCCCGGACGCTCGCGCAGAGCGGTCGGGCCGTCGTCGTGTGGGGGGCGCTACCGCGCTGCCTAGGTTGTACCCGTGGTGCCGAGGTAGTACCGCGTGGGCCGAGGTAGTACGGCGGTCTCAACCGGTCATCGCAACACCGGGTTGGTCAGGTGGTCGAGAGTAGCTCGGCGAGTTTCTCGGCGGGGGTTGC
>NZ_JBEYBQ010000034.1:0-49165 GCF_040632295.1 Isoptericola sp. NPDC019482 | reverse complement strand
GTCGCCGCCGTCGACGACGTCCTCGTGCTCGAACCGCCACGAGCCCGGGTAGTCGCGGTTCAGCCGGACGAACGACTCCCTGTCGAACTCCCGGCAGTTCGAAGTGCCGCGCCGAGCACGAACTGCCGCGCCGAGCGCGCGGGGCGGGGCCGCGTCGTGGGGGAGGGGAACCGGTTGTGGAGGTGTGGTGTCGTGACCGACGTCGCGCGCCGGCGCCTGGCCGCGGCCGCCTACCACGGGTTAGGCTGGTTCGACAACCGTTTCTTGGGCGGCATATGGCGGCCACCGAGACAACGTCCTCTAAGACCCAGAACCGAGGGCGTCCGCTCGTGTGCCCGCGCGAGTTGGACAAACGATGAAGTTCTGGCTACGCTAGCGCTTTGCGCTCGCTTGTGCCCCGACGCCTCCCCGCCGACGATGCCCCGCCCTCCGTGATCACGTCTTCGTGACCCCTGGGGCGGTCCACTCCCGCGGTCCGGCGCCTCCAGCCCTCGCAGAGCGTACAGCGTGCCATCGAACTGCAGGGAAGGACCCCTCTTGGCTGCCTCGCGCACCCCTTCTGTTCCGTCCGCCGACGCCATCGCGAACCGCACCGCTTCCCGCCGCGTCTCCTTCGCCAAGATCTACGAGCCGCTCGAGGTCCCCGACCTCCTCGGGCTGCAGACCGAGAGCTTCGACTGGCTCCTCGGCAGCCCCGCCTGGCAGGCCCGGGTCGAGGCGGCCACCGCCGCCGGCCGCTCCGACGTCCCCGCGACGTCGGGCCTCGAGGAGATCTTCGAGGAGATCTCGCCGATCGAGGACTTCGGCCAGTCGATGTCCCTCTCCTTCTCGAACCACCGCTTCGAGCCGCCGAAGTACACCGCGGACGAGTGCAAGGAGAAGGACTTCACCTTCGCCGCCCCGCTGTTCGTGACGGCCGAGTTCGTGAACTACACGACCGGTGAGATCAAGAGCCAGACGGTGTTCATGGGCGACTTCCCGCTCATGACCGCGCGTGGCACGTTCATCATCAACGGCACCGAGCGCGTCGTCGTCTCGCAGCTGGTCCGTTCCCCGGGCGTCTACTTCGAGCGCACCCCCGACAAGACGAGCGACAAGGACGTCTTCTCGGCGAAGGTCATCCCGTCGCGTGGCGCCTGGCTCGAGTTCGAGATCGACAAGCGCGACGCCGTCGGCGTGCGCGTCGACCGCAAGCGCAAGCAGCCCGTCACCGTCCTGCTGAAGGCGCTCGGCCTCACCGAGGCGGAGATCCGCGAGGAGTTCGCCGACTTCCCGTCCGTGCTCGACACGCTCGAGAAGGACCACGTCCACACGCAGGACGAGGCCCTCGTCGACCTGTACCGCAAGATCCGCCCGGGCGAGCCGCCCACGGTCGAGGCCGGTCGCGCGCTGCTCGAGAACTTCTACTTCAACCCGAAGCGCTACGACCTCGCGAAGGTCGGCCGCTACAAGATCAGCAAGAAGCTGGGCGTCGACGCGCCGCTGGCCGACTCCACGCTGTCCGTGACCGACGTCGTCGCCACGATCAAGTACCTGGCCGCGCTGCACGCCGACCGGGAGACCATCCCCGGCACCCGTGACGGCCAGCCGACCGAGGTCCGCGTCGAGACGGACGACATCGACCACTTCGGCAACCGCCGCATCCGCGCCGTCGGCGAGCTCATCCAGAACCAGGTGCGCACGGGCCTGTCCCGCATGGAGCGCGTGGTCCGCGAGCGCATGACGACGCAGGACGTCGAGGCGATCACGCCGCAGACGCTGATCAACATCCGCCCCGTGGTGGCGTCGATCCGCGAGTTCTTCGGCACCTCGCAGCTGTCGCAGTTCATGGACCAGAACAACCCGCTCGCGGGCCTGACGCACAAGCGTCGTCTGAACGCCCTCGGCCCGGGTGGTCTGTCCCGCGACCGCGCCGGCATGGAGGTCCGTGACGTCCACCCGTCGCACTACGGCCGCATGTGCCCGATCGAGACCCCTGAGGGTCCGAACATCGGCCTCATCGGCTCGCTCGCGTCGTTCGGTCGCATCAACCCGTTCGGCTTCATCGAGACGCCGTACCGCAAGGTCACCGACGGCAAGGTCACGGACGAGATCGTCTACCTGACCGCCGACGACGAGGACCGGCACATCATCGCCCAGGCGAACACCGAGCTCGCCGTGGACGGCACGTTCCTCAACGACCGCGTCCTGGTGCGCACCAAGGGCGGCGAGACCGACGACCTGCCGCCGGCCGAGGTCGACTACATGGACGTCTCGCCGCGCCAGATGGTGTCCGTCGCGACGGCGCTCATCCCGTTCCTCGAGCACGACGACGCGAACCGCGCGCTCATGGGCGCGAACATGCAGCGCCAGGCCGTGCCGCTGGTGCGCTCCGAGGCGCCGCTGGTCGGCACCGGCATGGAGCGTCGCGCGGCGGTCGACGCCGGCGACGTCATCGTGGCGACCAAGCCCGGCGTGGTCACCGAGGTGTCCGCGGACCTGGTCCTCGTCGCGAACGACGACGGCACCACGGGCTCGTACCGTGCGGCCAAGTTCCGCCGCTCGAACCAGGGCACCAGCTACAACCAGCGCGTGCTCGTGGACGAGGGCCAGCGGGTCGAGGTCGGCTCCGTGCTGGCCGACGGCCCGGCGACCGACGAGGGCGACCTCGCGCTCGGCCGCAACCTGCTCGTCGCGTTCATGTCGTGGGAGGGCCACAACTACGAGGACGCGATCATCCTGTCGCAGCGCCTCGTGGAGGACGACGTCCTGTCCTCGATCCACATCGAGGAGCACGAGGTCGACGCCCGCGACACCAAGCTCGGGCCCGAGGAGATCACGCGGGACATCCCGAACGTCTCCGAGGACGTCCTGGCGGACCTCGACGAGCGCGGTGTCATCCGCATCGGTGCCGAGGTCGGCGCGGGCGACGTCCTGGTCGGCAAGGTCACCCCGAAGGGCGAGACCGAGCTGACCCCGGAGGAGCGCCTGCTGCGCGCCATCTTCGGCGAGAAGGCCCGCGAGGTGCGCGACACGTCCCTCAAGGTGCCCCACGGCGAGCAGGGCACCGTCATCGGCGTCCGCGAGTTCAACCGCGAGGACGGCGACGAGCTGCCCGCCGGCGTGAACCAGCTGGTCCGCGTCTACATCGCCCAGCGCCGCAAGATCACCGTCGGCGACAAGCTCGCCGGCCGCCACGGCAACAAGGGCGTCATCTCGAAGATCCTGCCGCAGGAGGACATGCCGTTCCTCCCCGACGGCACGCCGGTCGACGTCATCCTCAACCCGCTGGGCGTGCCCGGCCGCATGAACGTCGGCCAGGTCCTCGAGACGCACCTCGGGTGGGTCGCGAGCCGCGGCTGGGACATCGAGCTGGCCGAGGGCGAGGACCTCTCCTGGAAGGAGACCCTGCCCGAGGTCGCGTCGAAGTCCGAGCCCGGGACGCCGGTGGCGACGCCGGTGTTCGACGGCCTCGAGGAGTCGGGCCTGCGCGGCCTGCTCTCCACGACGCTGCCGAACCGCGACGGCGACCGCATGGTCGCGACGGACGGCAAGGCCCGGCTGTTCGACGGCCGCTCCGGCGAGCCGTTCCCGGACCCGGTGTCGGTGGGCTACATGTACATCCTCAAGCTCCACCACCTGGTCGACGACAAGATCCACGCGCGCTCGACCGGCCCGTACTCGATGATCACGCAGCAGCCGCTGGGTGGTAAGGCGCAGTTCGGCGGCCAGCGCTTCGGCGAGATGGAGGTGTGGGCCCTCGAGGCGTACGGCGCGGCCTACACGCTGCAGGAGCTGCTCACCATCAAGTCCGACGACGTCCCGGGCCGCGTGAAGGTCTACGAGGCGATCGTCAAGGGCGAGAACATCCCCGACTCGGGCATCCCGGAGTCCTTCAAGGTGCTCCTCAAGGAGATGCAGTCGCTGTGCCTGAACGTCGAGGTGCTCTCGAGCGACGGGACCTCCATCGAGATGAAGGAGTCCGACGACGAGGTGTACCGCGCCGCGGAGGAGCTGGGCATCGATCTGTCGCGCCGCCCCAACTCGGCCGCCACGGTCGACGAGATCTGATCCAGCGACCAGCTGAACTCCACGGACATTCGAAAGCTTTGAGGAAGTAGGACATCTTGCTCGACGTCAACGTCTTCGACGAGCTGCGTATCGGCCTGGCCACGGCCGACGACATCCGTGCCTGGTCGCACGGAGAGGTCAAGAAGCCCGAGACCATCAACTACCGCACCCTGAAGCCGGAGAAGGACGGGCTCTTCTGCGAGAAGATCTTCGGCCCCACCCGGGACTGGGAGTGCTACTGCGGCAAGTACAAGCGCGTGCGCTTCAAGGGCATCATCTGCGAGCGCTGCGGCGTCGAGGTGACGCGCTCGAAGGTGCGCCGTGAGCGCATGGGCCACATCGAGCTCGCCGCCCCGGTCACGCACATCTGGTTCTTCAAGGGTGTGCCGTCGCGCCTCGGCTACCTGCTGGACCTGGCCCCGAAGGACCTGGAGAAGGTCATCTACTTCGCGGCCTACATGGTCACGTGGGTCGACGACGAGGCCCGTCACGAGGACCTCCCGAACCTCCAGAACGAGATCGACCTGGAGAAGAAGGAGATCTCGGACCGCCGCGACAACGACATCAACACCCGCGCCGCCAAGCTCGAGGCCGACCTGGCCGAGCTGGAGGCCGAGGGCGCCAAGGCCGACGCGCGCCGCAAGGTGCGCGACTCCGCCGAGCGCGAGATGGCTCAGCTGCGCAAGCGTGCCGACCAGGAGCTGGACCGCCTCGAGCAGGTCTGGGACCGCTTCAAGAACCTCAAGGTCGCGGACCTCGAGGGCGACGAGATGCTGTACCGCCAGCTCGTCGACCGGTACGGCACGTACTTCGAGGGCTCGATGGGCGCCGCGGCGATCCAGAAGCGCCTCGAGAGCTTCGACCTGGAGGCCGAGGCCGAGTCGCTGCGCGAGACCATCCGCACCGGCAAGGGCCAGCGCAAGACGCGCGCGCTCAAGCGCCTGAAGGTCGTCAACGCGTTCCTCACGACGACGAACTCGCCCACGGCGATGGTGCTCGACGCCGTCCCGGTCATCCCGCCGGACCTGCGCCCGATGGTGCAGCTCGACGGTGGCCGCTTCGCGACGTCGGACCTCAACGACCTGTACCGCCGCGTGATCAACCGCAACAACCGGCTCAAGCGTCTGCTCGACCTGGGCGCGCCGGAGATCATCGTCAACAACGAGAAGCGGATGCTCCAGGAGGCCGTGGACTCGCTGTTCGACAACGGTCGCCGCGGCCGTCCGGTCACGGGCCCGGGCAACCGCCCGCTGAAGTCGATCTCCGACATGCTCAAGGGCAAGCAGGGCCGGTTCCGCCAGAACCTGCTCGGCAAGCGCGTCGACTACTCGGGCCGTTCGGTCATCGTGGTCGGCCCGCAGCTCAAGCTGCACCAGTGCGGCCTGCCCAAGCAGATGGCGCTCGAGCTGTTCAAGCCGTTCGTCATGAAGCGTCTGGTCGAGCTCAACCACGCGCAGAACATCAAGAGCGCCAAGCGCATGGTCGAGCGCACCCGCGGCGAGGTGTGGGACGTGCTGGAGGAGGTCATCCAGGAGCACCCGGTGCTGCTGAACCGTGCCCCCACCCTGCACCGCCTCGGCATCCAGGCGTTCGAGCCGCAGCTCGTCGAGGGCAAGGCCATCCACCTGCACCCGCTCGTGTGCGCCGCGTTCAACGCGGACTTCGACGGCGACCAGATGGCGGTCCACCTGCCCCTGAGCGCCGAGGCGCAGGCCGAGGCCCGCATCCTCATGCTCTCGAGCAACAACATCCTCAAGCCGTCGGACGGCCGTCCGGTGACCATGCCCTCGCAGGACATGATCATCGGTCTGCACCACCTCACCTCGGACCGCCCCGGCGCGACGGGGGAGGGGCGCGTGTTCTCCTCGCAGGCCGAGGCGATCATGGCCCTCGACCGTGGCGAGCTGGACCTCAACGCCACGATCAAGCTGCGGATGTCGGACCTCGTTCCGCCGACCAGCGGCTTCGAGGCCCCCGAGGGCTGGGAGCCCGGGCAGGCGCTGCTGTTCGAGACCACCCTGGGCCGCACGATCTTCAACGAGGCGCTCCCGATCGACTACCCGTTCCAGAACGGCGTCGTCGGCAAGAAGGAGCTCTCGACGATCGTCAACGACCTGGCGGAGCGCTACCCGAAGGTCGACGTCGCGACGTCGCTCGACGCGCTGAAGGACGCCGGCTACCGGTGGGCCACGCGCTCGGGCGTCACGATCGCGATCTCCGACGTGGCGATGCCGGCCGTCAAGGACACGATCCTCGACGAGCACGAGCAGCGTGCGCTCAAGGTGCAGGACCAGTTCGACAAGGGTCTGATCACCGACGACGAGCGTCGCCAGGAGCTCATCGAGATCTGGACGCAGGCCACCGACAAGATCGCGTCGGTCATGCGCGAGAACCTCGAGAGCAACTCGCGGAACACGCTGTACCGCATGGTGTCCTCGGGCGCCCGTGGTAACTGGATGCAGGTCCGTCAGATCGCCGGTATGCGCGGCCTCGTGGCGAACCCGAAGGGCGAGATCATCCCCCGCCCGATCAAGTCCAACTACCGCGAGGGCCTGTCCGTCCTCGAGTACTTCATCGCCTCGCACGGTGCCCGCAAGGGTCTGGCGGACACGGCGCTGCGTACCGCGGACTCCGGCTACCTGACCCGTCGACTCGTCGACGTGTCGCAGGACGTCATCATCCGCGAGGAGGACTGCGGCACCGAGCGCGGCCTCACGCTGCCCGTCGCCGAGCGCATCGGTGACGTGCTGGTGCCGCACCCGCGCGTCGAGACGAGCATCTACTCGCGCACGTTCGCGACGGACGTCGTGGACGGCGACGGCAACGTCGTGGCCGAGGCGGGCTCGGACGCGGGCGACGTGATCATCGACAAGGTGATCGCCGCCGGCATCGAGAACGTCAAGGTCCGGTCCGTGCTGACCTGCGAGTCGCGCGTCGGCACCTGCGCCAAGTGCTACGGCCGCTCCCTGGCCACCGGCAAGCTGGTGGACATCGGCGAGGCCGTCGGCATCATCGCGGCGCAGTCGATCGGTGAGCCGGGCACGCAGCTGACGATGCGTACCTTCCACACCGGTGGTGTCGCCTCCGCGGAGGACATCACGCAGGGTCTGCCCCGTGTCACCGAGCTGTTCGAGGCCCGCACCCCCAAGGGTGAGGCCCCGATCGCGGAGTACACCGGCACCGTGGCGATCGAGGACACGGAGCGCACGCGCCACCTGGTCCTCACGCCGGCCGACGGCGGCGAGGAGATCCGCTACCCGGTGACCAAGCGTGCCCGCCTCCTGATCGCCGACGGCGAGCAGGTCCAGGTCGGTACGCAGCTGGTCCAGGGCGCCGTCGACCCGAAGAAGGTGCTGCGCATCCTCGGCCCGCGTGCCACGCAGAAGCACCTGGTGGACGAGGTCCAGGAGACCTACCGCTCGCAGGGTGTGGACATCCACGACAAGCACATCGAGGTCATCGTGCGGCAGATGCTGCGTCGCGTGACCGTGCTCGACTCGGGTGACTCGCACCTGCTGCCGGGTGAGCTCGCGGAGCGCGTCCGCTTCGAGGACGCGAACCGTCGTGCCGTGGCGGAGGGTGGCCAGCCGGCCTCCGGCCGTCCGGAGCTCATGGGCATCACGAAGGCCTCGCTCGCCACCGACTCGTGGCTCTCGGCCGCCTCCTTCCAGGAGACGACCCGCGTGCTGACCGAGGCGTCGATGAGCGGCCGTCGTGACCCGCTGCTGGGCCTCAAGGAGAACGTCATCCTCGGTAAGCTCATCCCCGCCGGCACGGGCCTGCCCCGCTACCGGAACATCGAGGTCGAGCCGACCGAGCAGGCCAAGGCCGAGCTCTACCCGAGCTTCGGATACGACGAGATCGACTTCCCGACGCTCGGTATGGGTTCGGGCGAGGCGATCCCGCTGGAGGACCTGGACTTCGGCGACTTCCGCTGATCCGCTGATCCTCACCACGAGGTAGTCCGGGAGGGGCGCACGTCACAGCGTGCGTCCCTCCCGTTCCTTTGACCCCGCTTGCTTCCGCGGGTAATCTTGGAAGCCGTGCCCGTGCCGTCGCGCGCGCATCTCGCTGTCAGCCCAGAGCCTCAACGCTCGGGCCGGCTGCCGGAGGCGCCGCCGACCTGAGCGCACAGGTACCCCGGGAACATCGCTCGGACTGTCCGTCAGGACGGGGGAGCTGACCCGGGCCATCGAGCCGGTGGTAAGTGGCGTTGCGGTCCGTGAGGGCCGCGGGTGCCGCATGCGATCGGCGCGCACCAGCCAGACAGACCACCGTCGGGGGCCGGCCGGCCCTCGAGAGCTCGAGAAGACGACGGAGACGTAGTGCCTACGATCCAGCAGCTCGTCCGCAAGGGCCGGAGCACGAAGGCCGTGGCGTCGAAGACGCCCGCCCTCAAGGCCTCCCCCCAGCGGCGCGGCGTGTGCACGCGCGTGTACACCACCACCCCCAAGAAGCCGAACTCCGCGCTCCGCAAGGTCGCGCGCGTCAAGCTGTCCTCGGGTACCGAGGTCACGGCGTACATCCCCGGTGTCGGCCACAACCTGCAGGAGCACTCGATCGTGCTCGTCCGCGGCGGCCGTGTGAAGGACCTCCCGGGTGTCCGCTACAAGATCGTGCGCGGCGCGCTCGACACGCAGGGCGTGAAGAACCGCAAGCAGGCCCGCAGCAAGTACGGCGCGAAGAAGGAGAAGGCCTGATGCCTCGCAAGGGTCCGGCCCCCAAGCGGCCGCTCATCGTCGACCCCGTCTACGGGTCGCCCGTCGTCACGCAGCTGATCAACAAGGTCCTGCTCGACGGCAAGAAGTCCACCGCCGAGGCGATCGTCTACGGCGCCCTCGAGGGCGTCCGTGCCAAGACGGACCAGGACCCGGTCGTCGTGCTCAAGCGCGCGCTGGAGAACGTCCGCCCGGCCCTCGAGGTCCGCTCCCGCCGTGTCGGTGGCGCCACCTACCAGGTGCCGGTCGAGGTGCGCCCCGTGCGTTCCACGACGCTCGCGCTGCGCTGGCTCACGGACTTCTCGCGCGCCCGTCGCGAGAAGACGATGACCGAGCGCCTCATGAACGAGATCCTCGACGCCTCCAACGGCCTCGGTGCCGCGGTGAAGCGCCGCGAGGACATGCACAAGATGGCCGACTCGAACAAGGCCTTCGCGCACTACCGCTGGTGATGCGCACGGACGGCTCCGGGTAACCCCCGGGGCCGTCCGAGGATCCGGAACCGGCCGGCAGCCGGCCCTCCGGCCCGGCTTCCGACCTTCCACCGACAAGGGGTAAGACACCGTGGCACTCGACGTGCTGACCGACCTGAACAAGGTCCGCAACATCGGCATCATGGCCCATATCGATGCCGGCAAGACCACCACCACCGAGCGCATCCTGTTCTACACCGGTGTGAACTACAAGATCGGTGAGACGCACGACGGTGCGTCGACGATGGACTGGATGGAGCAGGAGCAGGAGCGCGGCATCACGATCACGTCCGCCGCGACGACCTGCTACTGGAAGAACAACCAGATCAACATCATCGACACCCCGGGTCACGTGGACTTCACCGTCGAGGTCGAGCGCTCGCTGCGCGTGCTCGACGGTGCCGTCGCGGTGTTCGACGGCAAGGAGGGCGTGGAGCCCCAGTCGGAGACCGTGTGGCGCCAGGCCGACAAGTACGACGTCCCGCGCATCTGCTTCGTCAACAAGATGGACAAGCTGGGTGCCGACTTCTACTTCACGGTCGACACGATCGTCAACCGCCTCAAGGCGAAGCCGCTGGTCATCCAGCTGCCGATCGGCGCCGAGAACGACTTCGAGGGCGTCGTCGACCTGCTCGAGATGAAGGCGCTCACCTGGCGCGGTGACACCAAGATGGGTGAGGAGTACGCGGTCGAGGAGATCCCGGCCGACCTCGTCGAGAAGGCCGAGCAGTACCGGGCCGAGCTCGTCGAGGCCGTCGCCGAGGCCGACGACGACCTGCTCGAGAAGTTCCTCGGTGGCGAGGAGCTCACGATCGCCGAGATCAAGTCCGGCATCCGCAAGCTCGTCATCCGCTCCGAGGCCTTCCCGGTCCTGTGCGGCTCGGCGTTCAAGAACAAGGGCGTGCAGCCCATGCTCGACGCCGTGATCGACTACCTGCCGTCCCCGCTCGACGTCCCGGCCGTCCAGGGCCACGACGTCAAGGACGCGGAGAAGCTCATCGAGCGTCGCCCGGACGAGACGGAGCCGTTCTCGGCCCTGGCGTTCAAGGTCGCCACGCACCCGTTCTTCGGCAAGCTCACCTACGTCCGCGTCTACTCGGGCAAGGTCGCGCAGGGCGCCCAGGTCCAGAACTCGACCAAGGGCAAGAAGGAGCGCATCGGGAAGCTCTTCCAGATGCACTCCAACAAGGAGAACCCGGTCGAGGAGGCCCACGCCGGGCACATCTACGCCTTCATCGGGCTCAAGGACGTCACCACCGGTGACACCCTGTGCGACCCGGCGAACCCGGTCATCCTCGAGTCGATGACCTTCCCGGAGCCGGTCATCGACGTGGCCATCGAGCCGAAGACGAAGGCCGACCAGGAGAAGCTCTCCACGGCGATCCAGAAGCTCGCCCAGGAGGACCCGACCTTCCGCGTCAAGCTGGACGAGGAGACCGGCCAGACCGTCATCGGCGGCATGGGCGAGCTCCACCTCGACATCCTCGTCGACCGCATGCGTCGCGAGTTCAAGGTCGAGGCGAACGTCGGCAAGCCGCAGGTCGCGTACCGCGAGACGATCCGCCGCACCGCGGAGAAGATCGACTACACGCACAAGAAGCAGACCGGTGGCTCGGGCCAGTTCGCCAAGGTCCAGGTGACCTTCGAGCCGCTCGAGACGGCGGAGGGTGAGCTCTACGAGTTCGCCAACGCCGTCACCGGTGGTCGCATCCCGCGCGAGTACATCCCGTCCGTGGACGCCGGTATCCAGTCGGCGATGCAGCAGGGCGTGCTGGCCGGGTTCCCCGTGGTCGGGGTCAAGGCCACGCTGCTCGACGGCGCGTACCACGACGTCGACTCCTCGGAGATGGCGTTCAAGATCGCCGGCTCGATGGTCTTCAAGGAGGGCATCAAGCGGGCCGACCCGGTCATCCTCGAGCCCGTGATGGCCGTCGAGGTCCGGACGCCCGAGGAGTACATGGGCGACGTGATCGGTGACATCAACTCGCGTCGTGGGATGATCCAGTCCATGGAGGACGCGACCGGTGTCAAGGTCGTGCGCGCCCAGGTACCGTTGAGCGAGATGTTCGGGTACATCGGTGACCTGCGTTCCAAGACGCAGGGCCGTGCGGTGTACTCGATGCAGTTCGACAGCTACGCCGAGGTTCCTCGTAACGTTGCTGAAGAGATCATCAAGAAGACCCGGGGCGAGTGAGTCCCCACAGGTCGACGACCAGCACAACCATCAACCTGTAGGAAACCCCGTCGCCCCGCGGGATGTAGGCTCTCTCGCCGAGTCTCGCAACGTTCGGGAACATCTACCCAAGTCCCAGGAGGACCCCAGTGGCTAAGGCCAAGTTCGAGCGGACCAAGCCGCACGTCAACATCGGCACGATCGGGCACGTCGACCACGGCAAGACGACGCTGACCGCCGCGATCTCGAAGACGCTTGCGGACACGTACCCCGACCTGCCGGCGAACACGCAGCGCAACTTCGACGAGATCGACGCCGCGCCGGAGGAGAAGCAGCGCGGTATCACGATCAACATCGCGCACATCGAGTACGAGACGCCGAAGCGTCACTACGCGCACGTCGACGCGCCGGGTCACGCCGACTACATCAAGAACATGATCACCGGTGCCGCCCAGATGGACGGCGCGATCCTGGTGGTCGCGGCGACCGACGGCCCGATGGCCCAGACGCGCGAGCACGTGCTGCTGGCCCGCCAGGTGGGCGTCCCCTACCTGCTGGTCGCGCTGAACAAGGCCGACATGGTCGACGACGAGGAGATCCTCGAGCTCGTCGAGATGGAGGTCCGCGAGCTGCTGTCGTCGCAGGAGTTCGACGGCGACAACGCGCCCGTCGTCCGCGTCTCCGGCCTCAAGGCCCTCGAGGGTGACCCCGAGTG
The DNA here is from genome assembly GCF_040632295.1 of Isoptericola sp. NPDC019482. NCBI lineage: Bacteria > Bacillati > Actinomycetota > Actinomycetes > Micrococcales > Promicromonosporaceae > Isoptericola > Isoptericola sp. NPDC019482. Next base: position 37,036 of record NZ_JBEYBQ010000034.1, on the reverse strand, counting down.
GACCAAGTCGGTCCTGGAGCTCATGGAGGCCGTGGACGAGAACGTCCCCGACCCGGTCCGCGAGCTCGACAAGCCGTTCCTCATGCCGATCGAGGACGTCTTCACCATCACCGGCCGCGGCACCGTCGTGACCGGCAAGGTGGAGCGCGGTGCGCTCGACGTCAACTCCGAGGTCGAGATCGTCGGCATCCGTGCGCCCCAGAAGACCACGGTCACCGGTATCGAGACGTTCCACAAGCAGATGGACCAGGCTCAGGCCGGCGACAACACCGGTCTGCTCCTGCGCGGCATCAAGCGCGAGGACGTCGAGCGTGGCCAGGTCGTCGTGAAGCCGGGTTCGATCACCCCGCACACGAACTTCGAGGCGCAGGTCTACATCCTGGGCAAGGACGAGGGCGGCCGTCACAACCCGTTCTACTCGAACTACCGTCCGCAGTTCTACTTCCGGACCACGGACGTCACCGGCGTCATCACGCTGCCCGAGGGCACCGAGATGGTCATGCCCGGCGACAACACCGAGATGTCGGTGGAGCTGATCCAGCCCATCGCCATGGAGGAGGGCCTCGGCTTCGCCATCCGTGAGGGTGGCCGCACGGTCGGTTCCGGCCGTGTCACCAAGATCAACAAGTGATCATCGCTTGATCTTGGTCGGCTGAAGCTCGGCTGATCGTCCGGAGGCCCGGGCCCGACGAGGGTTCGGGCCTCCGGCACGTCCGGACGCGGGATTGCGTCCGGCGTCACAGCGGTTCTCCCCGGTTCCGGCTTGGAATCACGGGGCTCCCTGTGGCAAGATGTTCAGGTTGCCTGTCACGGGCGCGTTCTTTCTCGTGTCGAACAGTGTGTAGCACCACGGTGCGCGTGCCGGTCCGGATCTCCGGAACGGTTCTCGTCACCTGGAGCGGGTCCCCTCCCGGAGAGGGGTCGCGGGGTTGCCGGCTGTCGACGCGCTTGAGCGCCCCGCGGGACACATGTCTCGACAGGCCAGACAAACGTCGTGGTCCGCCCCGCGGACCACAATCAACGGCCCCACGCCGGTTCGGTGTGCGCCCGGGTACGTCGCCTAGCGCGACACGCCCGAGCGCGGGGGTCGGACAGTAGCGGTTCGAGAGAGAGAGTCAGACGACGCCATGGCGGGACAGAAGATCCGCATCCGGCTCAAGTCCTACGACCACGAGGTCATCGACAGCTCGGCGCGCAAGATCGTCGACACGGTGACGCGCGCTGGTGCGACGGTCGTGGGTCCGGTGCCGCTGCCGACGGAGAAGAACGTCTTCACCGTCATCCGGTCGCCTCACAAGTACAAGGACAGCCGCGAGCACTTCGAGATGCGCACGCACAAGCGGCTCATCGACATCATCGATCCCACGCCGAAGGCCGTCGACTCGCTCATGCGTATCGACCTGCCTGCCGACGTGAACATCGAGATCAAGCTCTGAGGCTGGGGGACAACATGACCAACCAGCAGAAGAACGTGACCGCGGTGCTCGGCACGAAGCTCGGCATGACGCAGCTGTGGGACGACGCGGGTCGCCTCGTCCCCGTCACCGTCGTGGCCGTCCCGACCAACGTCGTGACGCAGGTCCGCTCCGCGGACGCCGACGGCTACGCGGCCGTGCAGCTCGCCGCCGGCCAGATCGACCCGCGCAAGGTCACCAAGCCGCTCAAGGGCCACTTCGAGAAGGCCGGCGTCACGCCGCGTCGTCACGTCGCCGAGGTCCGCACCGAGGACGCCGCCGAGTTCACGCTCGGCCAGGAGATCACCGCCGAGGCCTTCGAGGCCGGTGCCGTGGTCGACGTCGTCGGCACCACCAAGGGCAAGGGCACCGCCGGTGTCATGAAGCGCCACGGCTTCTCCGGAGTCGGCGCCTCCCACGGTGCCCACCGCAACCACCGCAAGGCCGGCTCGATCGGCGGCGCCTCGACGCCGTCGCGCGTGTTCAAGGGTCTGCGGATGGCCGGTCGCATGGGCCACGAGCGCATGACCGTCCAGAACCTGACCGTCCACGCGGTCGACGCCGAGAAGGGTCTGCTGCTCGTCAAGGGCGCGGTTCCCGGTCCCAAGGGTGGCGTCGTCGTCGTGCGTACCGCTGCGAAGGGTGCGTGACCCCATGGCCAACCAGACCGTCGACGTGCTCGACGCCCAGGGCAAGAAGGCCGGCACCGCCGAGCTTCCCGCCGAGGTGTTCGACACCGTCACCAACGTCCCGCTGATCCACCAGGTGGTCGTGGCGCAGCGCGCCGCCGCCCGCCAGGGGACGCACGCCACCAAGACCCGCGGCGAGGTCCGCGGTGGTGGCAAGAAGCCGTACAAGCAGAAGGGCACCGGCCGCGCCCGTCAGGGCTCGACCCGCGCCCCGCAGTTCGCCGGCGGTGGCACCGTCCACGGCCCGCAGCCGCGCAAGTACGACCAGCGGACCCCGAAGAAGATGAAGGCCGCCGCGCTCCGCGGTGCCCTCTCCGACCGGGCTCGCGCCGGCCGCGTCCACGTGGTCTCCGGCTTCGGCCTCGACGGTGCGCCGTCGACCCGGACCGCCGTCAAGACGATCGCGGCGCTCACCGAGCGCACGCACGTCCTCGTGGTCACCGAGCGCTCGGACGAGCTGACGATCCTGTCGCTCCGCAACGTCGAGCAGGTCCACCTGCTGACCGCGGACCAGCTCAACACCTACGACGTGCTCGTCTCCGACGACGTCGTCTTCACCGAGGGCGCGCTCGCCGCGTTCCTCGCCGGCCCGGCCACGGGCAAGAGCGTGAAGGCTGTCGCCACGGAGTCCGAGGCGGCCGAGACCGAGGAGGCCACCAAGTGACCGCCGTGACGAAGGACCCGCGCGACATCCTGATCGCGCCGGTCGTCTCCGAGAAGTCCTACAACCTCCTCGACGAGGGCAAGTACACCTTCGTCGTGGACCCGCGGGCCAACAAGACCGAGATCAAGATCGCGGTCGAGCAGGTCTTCGGCGTCAAGGTCGACTCGGTCAACACGATCAACCGCAAGGGCAAGGCGCGTCGCACGCGCTTCGGCCTGGGCAAGCGCAAGGACACGAAGCGCGCGATCGTGACCCTCCGTGAGGGCACGATCGACATCTTCGGCGGTCCGGCTTCCTGAGGCGCAGAGAGCAGATCGAGGACTAACCCATGGGAATCCGTAAGTACAAGCCGACGACGCCCGGACGCCGCGGCTCCAGCGTCGCCGACTTCGTCGAGATCACGCGCTCGCAGCCGGAGAAGTCTCTGGTCCGTCCGCTGTCCAAGACGGGTGGGCGCAACAACTCCGGTCGCATCACGACCCGTCACAAGGGCGGTGGCCACAAGCGTGCCTACCGCGTGATCGACTTCCGTCGCCACGACAAGGACGGCGTGCCCGCCAAGGTCGCGCACATCGAGTACGACCCGAACCGCACGGCTCGGATCGCGCTCCTGCACTACGCGGACGGCACGAAGCGCTACATCGTCGCGCCGAACAAGCTGTCGCAGGGCGACGTCGTCGAGGCCGGTGCCGGCGCCGACATCAAGCCCGGCAACAACCTGCCGCTGCGCAACATCCCGACCGGTACGGTCATCCACGCCGTCGAGCTCCGCCCCGGTGGCGGCGCGAAGATCGCCCGCTCCGCGGGTGCCTCCGTGCAGCTCGTCGCGAAGGACGGCCCGTACGCGCAGCTGCGCATGCCGTCCGGCGAGATCCGCAACGTCGACCTGCGCTGCCGCGCCACGGTCGGCGAGGTGGGCAACGCCGAGCAGTCGAACATCAACTGGGGCAAGGCCGGCCGCAAGCGGTGGAAGGGCGTCCGCCCGACCGTCCGTGGCGTGGTCATGAACCCGGTCGACCACCCGCACGGTGGTGGTGAGGGCAAGACCTCCGGTGGTCGCCACCCGGTCAGCCCGTGGGGCCAGCCCGAGGGCCGGACCCGCCGCCCGAACAAGCCGAGCGACAAGCTGATCGTCCGCCGTCGCCGCACCGGCAAGAAGCGCTGAAAAGGAGCCTGACAGATGCCTCGTAGCCTGAAGAAGGGCCCCTTCGTCGACGACCACCTGCAGAAGAAGGTGGACGCTCAGAACGAGAAGGGGACCAAGAACGTCATCAAGACCTGGTCCCGTCGGTCGGTCATCACGCCCGACTTCCTCGGTCACACCTTCGCCGTGCACGACGGCCGGAAGCACACCCCGGTCTTCGTCACCGAGGCGATGGTCGGCCACAAGCTCGGCGAGTTCGCTCCCACGCGAACCTTCCGCGGCCACGTGAAGGACGACAAGAAGGGCCGTCGCCGCTGACCCCCGGGTCAGCCGGACGACAGGCCCCGACGGTCTGAGAAAAGGAAGCAGGACAGCAATGGAAGCCAAGGCGCAGGCGCGGTTCGTCCGTGTCACGCCCCAGAAGGCCCGGCGCGTCGTGGACCTCATCCGTGGCAAGCAGGCCGCCGAGGCCGTCGCGGTGCTGAAGTTCGCGCCGCAGGCGGCGAGCGAGCCGATCCGCAAGGTTGTGGAGAGCGCCGTCGCGAACGCCCGGGTGAAGGCCGACCGCGCCAGCGAGCGTTTCGACGAGACGGAGCTCTTCGTCTCGGCGGCGTTCGTCGACGAGGGGCCGACGCTCAAGCGGTTCCGTCCGCGGGCGCAGGGGCGTGCGAGCCAGATCCTCAAGCGCACCAGCCACATCACCGTGGTCGTCGCACCGCGTGAGCAGAAGGAAGGGGCCCGATAGTGGGGCAGAAGGTTCACCCGCACGGGTACCGCCTCGGCATCACCACCGACCACCGGTCGCGCTGGTTCGCCGACAGCACCAAGCCTGGTCAGCGGTACCGCGACTACGTCCGCGAGGACGTGGCGATCCGCAAGCTCATGAGCACCGGTCTCGAGCGGGCCGGCATCTCCAAGGTCGAGGTCGAGCGCACCCGCGACCGCGTCCGCGTGGACATCCACACGGCGCGTCCGGGCATCGTCATCGGTCGCCGGGGTGCCGAGGCCGACCGCATCCGCGGCGAGCTCGAGAAGCTCACGGGCAAGCAGGTCCAGCTCAACATCCTCGAGGTCAAGAACGCGGAGATCGACGCGCAGCTGGTCGCGCAGGGCATCGCCGAGCAGCTCGCGAGCCGCGTCTCGTTCCGTCGCGCCATGCGCAAGGGCATCCAGTCCGCGCAGCGCGCCGGTGCCAAGGGCATCCGCGTGCAGGTCTCGGGTCGCCTCGGCGGCGCCGAGATGAGCCGTTCGGAGTTCTACCGCGAGGGTCGTGTGCCGCTGCACACGCTGCGCGCGAACATCGACTACGGCTTCTTCGAGGCCCGCACCACCTTCGGCCGTATCGGCGTGAAGGTGTGGATCTACAAGGGCGACATGACCGAGAAGGAGTTCGCCGCGCAGCAGGCGACTGCCGCCCCCCGCGGGGGTCGTGGTGGTCGTCCGGAGCGCGGGGAGCGCCGCGGTGGCGGTCGTCGCCCCGAGCGTCAGGCCCAGCCGGCCGCCGAGAGCGCCCCCGCGTCCGACGCGGCCCCGGCGCCGGAGCAGGCTGCGGCCCCCGAGTCCGGAACGGAGGCCTGAGTCATGCTGATCCCCCGCAGGCTCAAGCACCGCAAGCAGCACCACCCGAAGCGCTCCGGCGCGGCCAAGGGTGGCACCACGATCGCGTTCGGCGACTACGGCATCCAGGCCCTCGAGCCCGCCTACGTCACCAACCGCCAGATCGAGGCTGCTCGTATCGCGATGACCCGCCACATCAAGCGTGGCGGCAAGGTCTGGATCAACATCTACCCGGACCGTCCCCTGACCAAGAAGCCCGCCGAGACCCGCATGGGTTCCGGCAAGGGCTCGCCCGAGTGGTGGGTCGCCAACGTCAAGCCCGGCCGCATCGTCTTCGAGCTGGCCGGTGTCGACGAGGAGCTGGCCCGTGAGGCCATGCGCCGCGCGATCCACAAGCTCCCGATGAAGTGCCGTTTCGTGGTGCGCGAGGGTGGTGCGAACTGATGGCAGTCGGAACCAAGGGCATGGCCCCCGCTGACCTCGACGGGTTCGACGACGAGAAGCTGGTCGCCGAGCTGAAGAAGGCCAAGGAGGAGCTCTTCAACCTCCGTTTCCAGTCGGCCACCGGCCAGCTGGAGTCCCACGGTCGGATCAAGGCCGTCAAGCGCGACATCGCGCGGATCTACACGGTCCTGCACGAGCGCGAGCTCGGTATCCGCACGGCCCCGAGCGTGAGTGAGTGAGGCATCGATGAGCGAGAACACCAACGCGGTGGCCGCTGAGACGACCGAGCGCAGCACGCGCAAGGTCCGTCGTGGCTACGTCGTCAGCGACAAGATGGAGAAGACCATCGTCGTCGAGGTCGAGGACCGCAAGAAGCACCCCCTGTACGGCAAGGTCCTGCGCACCACCACCAAGGTGAAGGCGCACGACGAGCAGAACTCCGCCGGTATCGGCGACCTGGTCGAGATCATGGAGACCCGTCCGCTGTCCGCGACCAAGCGGTGGCGCCTGACGGAGATCCTCGAGAAGGCCAAGTGATCCAGAAGGTCTTCTGACCTTCGGCCGGGGCAGGCCGTGACACACGTATGCGGCCCGCCCCGGCCACCACAGCAACTATCCGTTCGGCAAGGCTCGCCCGGGACAGCCTGGGACGAGAACCGGCTCGACGACAGGAGATCAATCGATGATCCAGCAGGAGTCGCGACTTCGGGTCGCCGACAACACGGGTGCCAAGGAGATTCTCTGCATCCGTGTTCTCGGTGGATCCGGCCGTCGCTACGCCGGTATCGGCGACACGATCGTCGCCACCGTCAAGGACGCGATCCCCGGCGGCAACGTGAAGAAGGGCGACGTGGTCAAGGCCGTCATCGTCCGGACCGCCAAGGAGCGCCGTCGTCCCGACGGTTCCTACATCAAGTTCGACGAGAACGCCGCCGTGATCCTCAAGAACGACGGTGAGCCCCGTGGCACCCGCATCTTCGGCCCGGTCGGGCGCGAGCTGCGCGACAAGCGGTTCATGAAGATCATCTCGCTGGCGCCGGAGGTGCTCTGACCATGGCGAAGATCAAGAAGGGCGACCAGGTGATCGTCATCGCCGGTCGCGACAAGGGCAAGACGGGCCGCGTGCTCGAGGTCCTCAAGGACTCCGACCGCATCGTGGTCGAGGGCGTGCAGCGCGTCACCAAGCACGTCAAGGCCGGCCAGACGGCTCGCGGCACCCGCACGGGCGGCATCGAGACCGTCGAGGCGTCGATCCACGTCTCGAACGTGATGGTCGTCGACCCGGAGACCAAGAAGGGCACGCGCGTCGGGTTCCGTACCGAGCAGGTCGAGCGCGACGGCCGTACCCGCACCGTCCGCGTGCGCGTCGCCAAGCGTTCCGGGAAGGACATCTGATGACCGAGACCACTCTCGAGGCCCCGGCCACCCCGCGCCTCAAGCAGACGTACCGCGAGGAGATCATCGCGGCGCTGCGCGAGGAGTTCGGCCACCAGAACATCCAGCAGGTCGCCGGTCTGACCAAGATCGTCGTCAACATGGGTGTCGGTGACGCCGCCAAGGACTCCAAGCTCATCGAGGGCGCGATCCGCGACCTCACGGCGATCACGGGGCAGAAGCCCCAGGTGACCCGGGCCAAGAAGTCCATCGCGCAGTTCAAGCTGCGCGAGGGCATGCCGATCGGTGCGCACGTCACGCTGCGCGGCGACCGGATGTGGGAGTTCCTCGACCGGCTGCTGTCGATCGCGCTGCCCCGTATCCGCGACTTCCGCGGGCTGAGCCCGAAGCAGTTCGACGGGCACGGCAACTACACCTTCGGTCTCACGGAGCAGTCGATGTTCCACGAGATCGACCAGGACAAGATCGACCGCGTCCGCGGCATGGACATCACGGTCGTGACCACGGCGACGACCGATGACGAGGGCCGCTCCCTGCTGCGCCGTCTCGGCTTCCCCTTCAAGGAGAACTGACATGGCGAAGAAGGCCCTGATCAACAAGGCGAACGCCAAGCCGAAGTTCGCCGTCCGCGCCTACACCCGGTGCCAGCGCTGCGGCCGTCCGCACTCGGTCTACCGCAAGTTCGGCCTGTGCCGGATCTGCCTGCGGGAGATGGCCCACCGCGGCGAGCTCCCCGGCGTCACCAAGAGCAGCTGGTAAAACCACTACGCCGCAGGTCCGGGCGGTGCGCACGCACTGACTGGATACCCCGGCGAGGAAGGGCTGGAGCCCAATGACCATGACAGACCCCATCGCAGACATGCTCACGCGTCTGCGTAACGCGAACTCGGCGCACCACGAGACGGTCACCATGCCGCACTCGAAGCTGAAGTCGAACATCGCGGAGATCCTGCAGGCGCAGGGGTACATCACCGGCTGGAGCGTCGAGGACGCGAAGGTCGGCAAGTCCCTCACCCTGACCCTCAAGTACGGCCCGAGCCGCGAGCGCGCCCTCACCGGCGTCCGCCGCGTGTCGAAGCCCGGCCTCCGCGTCTACGCGAAGTCCACCAACCTGCCCCAGGTCCTCGGCGGCCTCGGCGTGGCGATCCTGTCCACGTCCTCCGGCCTGCTGACCGACCGCCAGGCCCAGGCCAAGGGCGTCGGCGGCGAAGTCCTCGCCTACGTCTGGTAATCCGGAAAGGAGATATCGCCATGTCTCGAATCGGCAAGCTCCCCGTTCCGGTCCCGGCCGGCGTGGACGTCACCATCAGCGGTGCGCTCGTGACCATCAAGGGCCCCAAGGGGACCCTGGAGCACGCGGTGCCCGCCCCTATCACGGTCGCCCAGGACGACGGCTCCCTCGTGGTGTCGCGCCCGGACGACGAGCGTGAGTCCCGTGCGCTGCACGGCCTCACCCGCACCCTCCTGGCCAACATCGTCACCGGTGTGACCCAGGGCTACGAGAAGAAGCTCGAGATCGTCGGTACCGGTTACCGCGTCGCGGCCAAGGGGCAGAGCCTGGAGTTCGCTCTCGGCTTCTCGCACCCGGTCACCGTGACCGCACCCGAGGGCATCACCTTCGCGGTGGAGAGCCCGACCAAGTTCTCGGTCGCGGGCATCGACAAGCAGCAGGTCGGCGAGGTCGCAGCGAACATCCGCAAGATCCGCAAGCCCGAGCCTTACAAGGGCAAGGGCGTGCGCTACGCCGGCGAGGTCGTCCGCCGCAAGGTCGGAAAGGCTGGTAAGTGATGGCTCTCAAGGTTCTGGGCAAGGGCAAGGCCGTCGCTCGTCAGCGCCGTCACCTGCGCCTGCGCAAGAAGATCAAGGGCACCGCGGCGCGTCCGCGCCTCGTCGTGACCCGCTCCTCGCGCCACATGGTGGCGCAGATCGTCGACGACACGGTCGGCAAGACCGTCGCCTCGGCCTCGACCCTCGAGGCCGACCTGCGCGCCCTCGACGGCGACAAGACGGCGAAGGCCCGCAAGGTCGGCGAGCTCGTCGCCGCGCGTGCCAAGGCCGCCGGCGTCGAGACCGTGGTCTTCGACCGCGGTGGCAACAAGTACCACGGTCGGGTGGCTGCGGTCGCCGACGGCGCCCGGGAAGCGGGGCTGGAGCTGTGATGGCCGACGTCCGCGATTTCGCACGGAAGATGAGGATCCTCTGATGGCTGCAGGGCAGCGCACCGGCGCCCCCCAGGGCGCCAACGAGTCCAACAAGACCGACGGCCGCCGCGGCGGCGGTGGCGGTCGTCGTGACGACCGCCGTGGCGGTGGCCGCGACCAGGCCGACAAGAACGCCTTCCTCGAGCGCGTGGTGACGATCAACCGCGTCTCGAAGGTCGTCAAGGGCGGTCGTCGCTTCAGCTTCACCGCGCTGGTCGTGGTGGGCGACGGCGACGGCACCGTCGGTGTCGGCTACGGCAAGGCCAAGGAGGTGCCCGCGGCGATCGCCAAGGGTGTCGAGGAGGCGAAGAAGAACTTCTTCCGCGTCCCTCGCATCCAGGGCACCATCCCGCACCCCGTCCAGGGTGAGGAGGCCGCCGGCGTCGTGTTCCTGCGTCCGGCCTCGCCGGGTACCGGTGTGATCGCCGGTGGTCCGGTGCGCGCCGTGCTGGAGTGCGCCGGCATCCACGACGTGCTGAGCAAGTCGCTCGGCTCGTCGAACTCGATCAACATCGTGCACGCCACCGTCGCGGCCCTCAAGGGCCTCGAGGAGCCGGCTGCCGTGGCCGCCCGCCGTGGTCTGCCGCTCGAGGACGTGGCCCCGGCCGCGCTCCTGCGTGCGCAGGCCGCCGGGCTCGCCGAGAAGGCGGCCAAGGCTGACGAGAAGGTGGGTGCGTGATGCCTCGACTGAAGGTCACCCAGGTCAAGTCCGCCATCGGCGGCAAGCAGAACCAGCGTGACACGCTGCGGACCCTCGGCCTCAAGCGGATCGGCGACACCGCCGTGAAGGAGGACCGTCCGGAGATCCGTGGCATGGTCACCACGGTGGCGCACCTCGTCACCGTCGAGGAGGTCGAGTGAGCATGGCCGACAACACCGAGAAGGCGGGTCAGCCGCTCAAGGTCCACCACCTGCGTCCGGCCCCCGGCGCCAAGACCGCCAAGACCCGTGTGGGTCGTGGTGAGGCGTCGAAGGGTAAGACGGCGGGTCGCGGTACCAAGGGCACGAAGGCTCGCTACCAGGTTCCCGCCGGCTTCGAGGGTGGGCAGATGCCTCTGCACATGCGCCTCCCGAAGCTCCGCGGGTTCAAGAACCCGTTCCGCGTCGAGTACCAGGTCGTCAACCTGGACAAGCTCGCCGCGCTGTACCCCGAGGGTGGCTCCGTCACCGTCGAGGGCCTCGTCGCCAAGGGCGCGGTCCGCAAGGGGCAGCCGGTGAAGGTGCTCGGCAACGGCGAGATCACCGTCAAGCTGGACGTCACGGTCGACCGCGTCTCCGGCTCCGCCAAGGACAAGATCCTGGCGGCCGGCGGCACGGTCTCCGAGGACTGACATCCGCATCAGGGCCGGCGGCGCAGACACGCGCTGCCGGCCCTGTGTGCTCCCGGGGTGCTTCGGCCGGCCAGGTCCGCGTGACGGCGTGTGGTCTGGATCACTGGTCCGGGGCACGTAGAATCCGTCACGGTCCGCGCCACGCACCTGATCCGGGTGCCGGCGAGCCGGGGTCTCCCCGGTCGGACCTTGACCGAGTCGGCGTGACGGCGGCGTGGCCCACGGGCCGCGATGTCGGGAGCTCGCGCCACACCTCGCCGGTCCCCGGCGACACGACAACCCGCCGCGGCGGGCCAGGAGGATAGGTGCTCAGCGCATTCGGCCGGGCTTTCCGGACACCGGACCTGCGGCGCAAGCTGCTGTTCACGATCGCGATCATGGCGCTCTTCCGGGTGGGGTCGCTCGTACCCACGCCCGGCGTCGACTACGGCAACGTGCAGCAGTGCGTCGCGGCCCTCGAGGGCAGCACCTCTCTGCTCGGCCTCGTCAACGTCTTCAGCGGCGGCGCGCTGCTGCAGCTGTCGATCTTCGCGCTCGGCATCATGCCGTACATCACCGCGAGCATCATCGTGCAGCTGCTCCGCGTGGTGATCCCTCGCTTCGAGGCCCTGCACAAGGAGGGCCAGTCGGGTCAGGCGAAGCTGACGCAGTACACGCGCTACCTGACGATCGCCCTCGCGATCCTGCAGTCGACGACGATCATCACGACCGCGCGCACGGGGATGCTCTTCCAGGGCTGCCCGGTGGACGTGATCGCCGACGACAGCTTCATGACCGCCACGCTGATGGTCGTCACGATGACGGCCGGCACCGGTCTGGTGATGTGGCTCGGCGAGATGATCACCGAGCGCGGCGTCGGCAACGGCATGTCGCTGCTGATCTTCACCTCGATCGCGGCCAGCTTCCCGTCGGCCCTCTGGTCGATCGCGGGCGGCTCGAACGGGCCCCTGAACTTCATCGTGATGATCCTGGTGATCGTGCTCGTCGTCGGCCTGGTCGTCTTCGTCGAGCAGTCCCAGCGCCGCATCCCGGTGCAGTACGCGAAGCGCATGGTGGGTCGCCGCATGTACGGCGGCACCAGCACCTACATCCCGATCAAGATCAACATGGCCGGCGTCATCCCGGTCATCTTCGCGGCGTCGATCCTCGCGATCCCCGGCCTGATCGCCCAGTTCGGCGAGCCGACCGCGGGCTGGGTCGTGTGGATCTCCGACAACCTGGTCCAGCAGTCGGACCCGCTGTACATCGTGCTGTACGTGCTGATGGTCATCTTCTTCGCGTTCTTCTACACGTCGATCACGTTCAACCCGGACGAGGTCGCGGACAACATGAAGAAGTACGGCGGCTTCATCCCGGGCATCCGCGCGGGCCGACCCACGGCCGAGTACCTCGACTACGTGATCACCCGCATCACGTCCGCCGGATCGATCTACCTGGCGATCGTGGCCCTCATCCCCACGATCGTGCTCGTGGTGCTGGGAGTCACCACGAACATCCCGTTCGGCGGCACGTCGATCCTCATCATCGTGGGCGTCGGGCTCGAGACCGTGAAGCAGATCGACTCCCAGCTCCAGCAGCGTCATTACGAAGGGTTCCTCCGTTGACCGAGACGACCGAAGGCGGCCCTGCCGCTGCCACGCCGACCACCCGCCGCGAGCTCCACGGCGCCCCCAGCGCCGAGGCGCGGGTGACGCGCCTGGTGATCATGGGGCCGCAGGGTGCGGGCAAGGGCACGCAGGCCGCACGCCTCGCCGAGCTCTTCAGCATCCCCGCCATCTCGACGGGCGACATCTTCCGCGCCAACATCAAGGGCGGTACGGACCTGGGCAAGCTCGCGCAGGAGTACAGCGCCAAGGGCGAGCTGGTCCCCGACGAGGTCACTGACCAGATGGTGCGCTCGCGCCTCGGCGAGGACGACGTGAAGGCGGGCTTCCTGCTCGACGGCTACCCGCGCAACGCCCACCAGGTCGAGGCGCTGGACGGCATCCTGGCCGACCTCGGCTGGGAGCTGGACGGCGTCATCGAGCTCACCGCGGAGCGCGAAGAGCTCCTGTCGCGGATCTCGAAGCGTGCCGAGATCGAGGGCCGGGAGGACGACACCCCGGAGGCGATCGCGCGCCGGCTCGACATCTACGACGAGCAGACCGCGCCGCTGACCGCCGCCTACTCCGAGCGGGGCCTCCTCGCGAAGGTGGACGGCATCGGCGACGTCTCCGAGGTCACCGAGCGCATCGTCCAGGCGCTGGCCGCCGAGCTCGGCTGAGGTCCGCGACGGCATGATCTTCGGTTCGCGTGAGCGCGTCGAGCTCAAGACGCCCGACCAGGTGCGCGTCATGCGACGTGCGGGCCTGGTGGTCGCGTCGGCGCTCGACGCGGTGCGCACGGCGGCGCGTCCGGGGATGACGACGGCGGACCTCGACGCGGTCGCGGCGCGCGTCATCGCCCAGGCGGGGGCGACCCCGTCGTTCCTCGGCTACGAGGGCTACCCCGCGACGATCTGCGTCTCCGTGTCCGAGGAGGTCATCCACGGCATCCCCGGCGGACGTGTGCTCGAGGTCGGCGACGTCGTGTCGATCGACTGCGGCGCCATCGTGGACGGCTGGCACGGCGACTCGGCGATCAGCCTCGTGCTGGGCCCGGACGGGGCGCTGGACGTCGAGGCCACCGGGGCCGTGGACGGCGTCGACGCGGCGGACCTCGACCTCGTCCGCGCCACGCGGACGGCCATGTGGGCCGGGATCGCCGCGCTGGCGGGCGGCAAGCGCCTGAACGACGTCGGGACGGCCGTCGAGACGGCCGTGGAGCTGGCGGGCGGCGTCGCCGGCGTCGAGTACGGGATCGTCGAGGACTACGTCGGCCACGGCATCGGCACGGCGATGCACCAGCCGCCCGACGTCGTGAACTTCCGGACGTCGGACCGCGGCCCGCGGCTGCGCGCGGGCATGTGCCTCGCCATCGAGCCGATGGTCACGCGGGGGAGCGGGGCGACCCGTGTTCTCGCGGACGACTGGACGGTCGTGACGCAGGACGGCTCCCGCGCCGCCCACTGGGAGCACAGCGTCGCCCTCCTCGAGGACGGCATCAGCGTGCTGACGGCCGCCGACGGCGGGCGTGCGGGGCTCGCCCCGTTCGAGGTCGTGCCGGTGACTCTCGACGTGTGACCGACGACCCTCGGCCCCACGTTCGCAGCTGCTGGAACCATGGAGTACGATGGTCTGTCGGGTGTAGTCCGTTCGGCAGTTCCTCGAGATGCAGGCGCGAGTTGGTGGCGCTGCAGACCAGCACCGGCTCGACGTCAGGTCGGCCGGTCGGGACGAGGGTGAGCAGGCGGCACGCACGACATCCGGACCTCCGTCACGTTGCTGACGGGCGCCCGGGGACAGACGAGAGTTAGCGGAGGACATGGCAAAGAAGGACGGCGTCATCGAGATCGAGGGCAGCGTGGTCGAGGCCCTGCCGAACGCGATGTTCCGTGTGGAGCTGGCGAACGGCCACAAGGTCCTCGCGCACATCTCGGGCAAGATGCGTCAGCACTACATCCGGATCCTCCCGGAGGACCGCGTCGTGGTCGAGCTCAGCCCGTACGACCTGTCCCGCGGTCGGATCGTCTACCGCTACAAGTAACCACCACCCCATCGAGCGCCGTCGTGGCGCCGGCACCCGCCGGCGTGCGTACGGCGGCGGAGGAACCACTGATGAAGGTCAAGCCGAGCGTCAAGAAGATCTGCGACAAGTGCAAGGTGATCCGCCGGCACGGTCGCGTCATGGTGATCTGCGACAACCTGCGCCACAAGCAGCGCCAGGGCTGATCGCAGCCACCTGCTGACGGCACGCGCTCGCCGTCGGACACAGCGCACCACCACGAACCTCGACCCGCTCTTTCGGAGCGAAGCTCCTGAGGGAGCACGTCGAGGGGAACCTCCGGTCCAGGGGCCGGGGCCCGCGGTCTTCGCGGGAGGGCGGTGCGGCAGACCTCTGGAAGAAGTACAGGAGCCGGAAGGCACATGGCACGTCTGATCGGCGTCGACCTCCCCCGCGAGAAGCGGCTCGAGGTTGCGCTCACCTACATCTACGGCGTCGGCCGTACCCGCGCCCAGCAGACGCTGGCCGCGACCGGGATCAACCCGGACCTGCGGGTCAAGGACCTCGGCGACGACCAGCTCGTCGCGCTCCGCGACTACCTGGAGGGCAACTTCCAGCTCGAGGGCGACCTGCGCCGCGAGGTCGCCGCCGACATCCGCCGCAAGGTCGAGATCGGCACCTACCAGGGCCTGCGTCACCGCCGCGGCCTCCCGGTGCGCGGTCAGCGCACCAAGACCAACGCGCGTACCCGCAAGGGTCCGAAGCGCACCGTGGCGGGCAAGAAGAAGGCCCGCTGATAGCAGTCCGTGGTGCGGTCGGCTCCCCGAGCTGAACCGCCCCGGTCCGATCAGACCAGGAGATCAGAGAACACATGCCTCCCAAGACTCGTGCCACGGCCGCGCGCAAGCCGCGCCGCAAGGACAAGAAGAACGTCCCGCTCGGCCAGGCGCACATCAAGAGCACCTTCAACAACACGATCGTCTCGATCACCGACCCGTCGGGCGCCGTGATCTCGTGGGCGTCGGCCGGCCACGTCGGCTTCAAGGGCTCCCGCAAGTCCACGCCGTACGCCGCGCAGCTCGCCGCCGAGTCGGCCGCCCGCCGCGCCCAGGAGCACGGTGTCAAGAAGGTCGACGTCTTCGTCAAGGGCCCGGGTTCCGGTCGTGAGACCGCGATCCGCTCCCTGCAGGCGACCGGCCTCGAGGTCGGCTCGATCCAGGACGTGACGCCCCAGGCGCACAACGGCTGCCGTCCCCCGAAGCGCCGCCGCGTCTGACCCTCCCGACGTCGTCGGGCCCCGGGGCCGAGGGATCGGCCCCGGGTCCGTACGACGCCGCAGCCTGCCCGGGCGGGTGGACCGAGTCCCGCCCGGGGCCGCGAGTACTCGCGGATCCGTGATGCGTCATATGGCGGACGCACACTGAAAGGACCTGACCGTGCTGATCGCACAGCGCCCCTCCCTGACCGAAGAGGTCATCTCGGAGTACCGTTCGCGCTTCTCCATCGAGCCGCTCGAGCCTGGCTTCGGCTACACGCTCGGCAACTCGCTGCGCCGGACCCTCCTGTCGTCCATCCCGGGCGCGGCCGTCACCTCCATCCGCATCGACGGAGTGCTCCACGAGTTCTCCACCGTGCCGGGTGTGAAGGAGGACGTCACCGAGATCATCCTCAACATCAAGAACCTCGTCGTCTCCTCGGAGAACGACGAGCCCGTCGTGATGTACCTGCGCAAGACGGGTGCGGGCGTGGTCACCGCCGCGGACATCGTGCCGCCGGCGGGCGTCGAGGTGCACAACCCGGACCTGCACGTCGCCACGCTCAACGACAAGGGCAAGCTCGAGATCGAGCTCACCGTCGAGCGCGGTCGTGGCTACGTGTCCGCGGCGCAGAACAAGAACGACGAGGCCGAGATCGGTCGGATCCCCGTCGACTCGATCTACTCGCCGGTCCTCAAGGTCACCTACAAGGTCGAGGCCACGCGTGTCGAGCAGCGCACGGACTTCGACAAGCTGATCGTCGACGTCGAGACGAAGGCCGCGATCGCCCCCCGCGACGCGCTCGCCTCGGCCGGCAAGACGCTCGTCGAGCTGTTCGGTCTCGCCCGCGAGCTGAACGTCGAGGCCGAGGGCATCGAGATCGGCCCGTCGCCGACGGACTCCGCGCTGGCCGCGGACCTGGCGCTGCCGATCGAGGAGCTCAACCTCACGATCCGCTCGTACAACTGCCTCAAGCGCGAGGGCATCCACCAGGTGGGTGAGCTCGTGGCTCGCAGCGAGGCCGACCTGCTCGACATCCGCAACTTCGGTGCGAAGTCCATCAACGAGGTCAAGGAGAAGCTCGCCGAGCTGGGCCTCTCGCTGAAGGACTCGCCCCTCGACTTCGACCCGTCCAGCGCCGCGTACTTCAGCGGTGGGGACGATGAGGCCACGTACTCGGACGAGCAGTCGTACTGACGTCTCCGCGCCCGCAGCAGCCCGCTCGACCTGACCGGGCCGCGCGGTGCGGAACCACCCTCAAGGAGAACCAGAAATGCCTACCCCCACCAAGGGTCCGCGGCTCGGTGGCAGCCCGGCTCACGAGCGACTGATCCTCGCGAACCTGTCGACGTCGCTCTTCGAGCACGGCCGCATCACGACCACGGAGACGAAGGCGAAGCGCCTGCGTCCCCTGGCCGAGCGCCTCATCACCTTCGCGAAGCGCGGCGACCTGCACGCCCGTCGCCGGGTGCTGACCGTCGTCCGCGACAAGTCCGTGGTGCACACGCTGTTCACCGAGATCGCCCCGGCCATGGCCGAGCGCAACGGTGGCTACACGCGCATCACCAAGATCGGCAACCGCAAGGGCGACAACGCCCCCATGGCGGTCATCGAGCTCGTCACCGAGCCGGTGAGCCCGAAGCAGGCCGTCGTCAAGGAGGCCACGAAGGCCGCCGAGAAGGCTGCCAAGGCCGAGGACGAGAAGCCCGCCAAGGACGAGGCCGCCGTCGAGGCGACCGAGGAGGCCACCGAGGCTCCGGCCGAGGCGCCCGCCGAGGACAAGGCTGAGGACAAGGCCGAGGAGACCAAGGAGGCCTGACCTCCTGCGTCCCCTCGCGACCACGACGAGGCCCCGTGCCACCTCCCGAGGTGGCGCGGGGCCTCGTCGTTCCTAGGCTGGGGACCATGGCCGCCCGCGCCGAAGAGCCGCCCAGACCTCGGGAACCCGTGCCTGTCGTCCTCGTGCACGGCTCGCGCACGTCCGCGACGATGTGGCGGCGCCAGCTCGAGGCGCTGGAACGGGCCGGGGTTCCCGCCGTGGCGACCGACCTGCCGGGCCACGGATCGCGCCGCGGCGAGCCGTTCACCCTCGACCGCGCGGTGGACACCGTGCACGACGCCGTGGAGGGGCTCGGCGGGCGGGCCATCGTCGCGGGCCTGTCCCTCGGGGGCTACGTCGCCATCGAGCACCGCGCGCGCCACCCCGAGCAGAGCGCGGGCCTCGTCGCGGCATCCTGCTGCACGGAGTCCTCCTCGTCGCTGCGGCCGGCGTGGCTGTCGCTCGCCCGGTGGATCGAGGGCTGGCCCGACCACGGCGCGCGCCTGAACGACGCGTTCGTGCGCCTCGCCCTCGACGACGACGGGGCACGGGACCTGGGGGCCGGCGGCTACGCGCTCACCGCCATGGCCCAGGTCCTGCGCGAGCTCGGGCCCACCGACACGCTCGGCGCCCTCGCCGCGGCACGCAGCCCGGTGTGGTTCGTCAACGGGCGCTACGACCACTTCCGCACCCAGGAGCGCGCGTTCGTCGCCGCGGCCCGGGCCGGGGGCGCCCCTGCGCGGCTGGTCGTCGTGCCGCACGCCCGGCACCTCGTCAGCCTCGACGCGCCGGTCGCGTTCACGCGGGCGCTCCTCGAGGCCGAGACCGTCGTCACGTCCGAGGAGGCAGGCGTGGCGTCACCCGTCCACCGGTGACGGTCAGGACAGCGTCAGGTCCCACGCCCGCGCGCCGCCGACCAGCGCGGCGGAGTTGGGCACGACGACGACGTCGTCGCCCAGGCGGTCGAGTGCGGCGGGCGTGATGCGGCGGGAGTTGCCGCCGCCCAGGTACAGGCGGTCCCAGAGGAACACCGGGCGCAGTCCGTCGACCATCGCCACGACCCGCCGCGACCAGAGGCCGTCGCCCAGCCGGCGACGCTCCGGCTCCCCGATGTACTGGTCGTACGTCGCGCCGCGCCGTACGGGGGCGTGCGACCACTCCAGGTGCGGCGCGAGCAGGCCGCCGTCGAACAGCGCGGAGCCCAGCCCCGTGCCGAGCGTGAGCACCAGCTCGACGCCGGAGCCCGCCACGACGCCCGCACCGTGCACCTCGGCGTCGTTGAGCACGAGGGCGGGCACGCCGAGCCGGCGCGCGAGCGCGCCGCGGACGTCGAAGCTGGCCCACGCCTCGACGAGCTCGGGCAGCACCCGCGAGCGCGGACCCGCGCGGGTGACGTAGTGCGGGGTGTGGACGACGACGCCGTGCCGGATCATGCCGGGCATCCCGAGCGTCACGCGCTGCGCGGCGGGGAGGCGGTCCGCGATGCCGGCCACGGTGTCCAGGAGCAGCTGCGGGGGCAGCGGGTAGCGCGTGGGGACCCGCACCGGCGACGCGTGCGCGGTGCCTGCGGAGTCGAGGACCGCCGCCTTGATGCCCCCGCCGCCGCAGTCGACGGCGAGGGTGAGCACGTCGGAGGGCGCCGGCGTCCGGGAGATGCCGTCGTCGGGGCGGGGAGCGGGGGTGCGCGCCGAGGCGCCTGGGTCGACCATCACGGGACATCATCCGGCCACAATGGGTCGGTGAGCACGCCGACACCTCCCGCCGACACCCTCCGGGTCCGGCTCGACCTCGCCTACGACGGTACCCACTTCGCAGGCTGGGCCACCCAGCCGCGGCTGCGCACCGTGCAGGGGGTGCTGGAGGATGCCCTCGCGACCATCCTCCGCACGGAGCCGCTCGGCCTGCCCCGGCCGCGGCTGACGGTGGCCGGTCGCACCGACGCGGGGGTGCACGCGCGCGGCCAGGTCGCGCACGTCGACGTGGCGCGCGAGCGCTGGGAGGAGATGCCCGGTCGTTCCGACCGGGAGCCGGGGGTCGCGCTCGCCGACCGGCTGGCCGGCGTGCTGCCGCCCGACGTCGTCGTGCACCGGGCTGCCGAGGCCCCTGAAGGGTTCGACGCGCGGTTCTCCGCGCTGCACCGGCGCTACGCCTACCGGGTGGCCGACCGCCCGGACCTGCGCGACCCCCTGCGCCGGGACTGGGTGCTGTGGCACCGGCGCCCGCTCGACGTCGACGCGATGCACCGGGCGATGCAGCCCCTGGTCGGCCTGCACGACTTCGCCGCCTTCTGCAAGCCCCGTGAGGGCGCGACGACCATCCGCGAGCTCACGCACCTGTCGTGGAAGCGTCCTGAGGACGGGCCGGACGCCGGGCTGGTCGTCGCGACCGTGCAGGCCGACGCGTTCTGCCACTCGATGGTGCGCGCGCTGGTCGGGATGTCGTTGGCCGTGGGGGAGGGGCGGCGCGGCCAGGACGACCCCGCCGCGGTGCTCGCCGGCCGGTCCCGGTCGGCGGCGGCCGGCGTGGTCGCCGCGCGCGGGCTGACGCTCGAGCACGTCGCCTACCCGGACGACGACGGGCTCGCCGCGCGCGCCGAGCGCGTCCGCGCGCGGCGCGACCCGGGCGAGGTCGACGCCGGGTGACCCGCCGGGCGACCACCGGGTCGCGCGCCTACGGCTCCTCGACCCAGTGGACGGCGGCCTCCTCGGCGCTGGCACCCGCGCCGTCGATCCCCGCGTCCTCGCCGTAGACGTCGTTCTCGCGGTCGCCGTCCTCGCCGGGGTCCGCGAACGGGTCCTCCGCGAGCCGACCCGCGCGGGTCGTGTCCGGTCGGTCCAGCGGGTCGCGCTCCCAGACGTCGGGCTGCTCCTCGGCGAGGCGCCGGTCCAGGGGCTCGCCGGCGGACTCCTCCCACGCCGTCTCGCCCCAGTGGTTCGAGCGCGAGCGTTCCAGGGGCGAGTAGCCCTCGTCGAGGACGTCGTCGAGCTCAGGGTCGAGGAGCGTGTCCTCCTGGGGCAGCTGGTCCTCGTCGCCCTCGGCGCCGGTCTCGGGGTCCGGGCTGGTGCCGGGTGTCTCCTGGGTCATGTCACCACGGTGCACCCGCGCGGGTGCCGCTGCAACGAGGGCGCGGGCGCCGGCCGGTGCGGTTGCGAGGGGATCCCGGCTCGCTACCGTGGCGGGCAGGTGCGCCCGCCGGGCGCGCCGCCGGCACGGCGTCGCTCGGGGGCCTCCTGTGCCAGCACGACCCCCGCTCGTCGAGGGCGGGATCGACGTCGGCAGCGTCCTGGGTGGCCTGGGCGGGCTGCTGGGGCGGCGGTCGGCGCGGACCCGGCGTCGGGACGCGGGGCACGGCTCACCGGGCGTGACCGGCGTCGCTTTGACCCTCGTACGGCCCGCCCGCTAAACTGGCTGCTCGTTGTGCTATGCCTCCGGCGTCCCGCGTCGTCAGCGCGCCCACTCGCACCCGACGATGCCTCGGCCAGGACGCCACCGGAGCACCCGCGCACAACACCTGACTCATCGGGCGCCGCTTCCGCCCGACGACACCGAACACGAAAAGGTGACGCAACCGTGCGTACTTACACCCCCAAGCCCGGCGACGTCCAGCGCGACTGGTACGTCGTCGACGCGACCGACGTCGTCCTCGGCCGCCTGGCGAGCCAGGTCGCCACCCTCCTGCGCGGGAAGCACAAGCCGACCTTCGCCCCGCACGTCGACGGCGGTGACTTCGTCATCGTCATCAACGCGGACAAGGTCGCCCTGAGCGGCAACAAGCGGGAGACCAAGCTGGCCTACCGCCACTCCGGCTACCCGGGCGGTCTCCGCTCGGTCAACTACGGCGAGCTTCTCGAGAAGAACCCCGAGCGGGCCGTGGAGAAGGCCGTGCGCGGCATGCTCCCGAAGACGTCCCTCGGTCGTGACCAGCTGGGCAAGCTGAAGGTCTACCGCGGCGCGGAGCACCCGCACGCGGCGCAGCAGCCCAAGCCGTTCGAGATCACCCAGGTTTCGCAGCAGGCCTGAGCCGCTGCCGGATGCAAAGCGAAGGAATCACTGTGGCCGAGACCACCGTCGACACCGAGCTGGACGAGAACACGCCCAGCACCTACACCTCTGAGTCCGCCGCGCCCGTCGCGGACGGCGGCCAGTCCATCACCGCTCCCGGCGCGGCCGTCGGTCGCCGCAAGGAGGCCGTGGCGCGCGTGCGCCTCGTCCCCGGCACCGGGACGTGGAAGATCAACGGTCGCACCCTCGAGGACTACTTCCCGAACAAGGTGCACCAGCAGCTCGTGAACTCGCCGCTGAAGCTGGTCGAGGTCGAGGGCCGCTTCGACGTCATCGTCCGCATCACCGGCGGCGGCCCCTCGGGCCAGGCCGGCGCGGTGCGCCTGGGCATCGCCCGTGCGCTCAACGTGATCGACGCCGAGGCGAACCGCCCCGCGCTGAAGAAGGCCGGCTACCTCACGCGTGACCCGCGTGCGGTCGAGTCCAAGAAGGCCGGTCTCAAGAAGGCGCGCAAGGCGCCGCAGTACTCGAAGCGCTGATCGAGCGCTCCTCGCTCGCGGGCACTGCCCTCGGGCGACGACAGGAGCGTCAGCGTCACGGACGGCCCCGTCGGAACTCTTCCGGCGGGGCCGTCCGCACGTCCGGCTACGATCGGTGCGGCGTCCGCGTGGGGCGCCGTGGGGTGCCAGCGCGGACCTGCCGCCGCACCCGGAGGAGGAGACATCGTGCGACTGTTCGGCACCGACGGGGTCCGTGGGCTGGCCAACCGGGACGTCACCGCGGACCTGGCCCTCGGGCTCGGCAGCGCGGCGGCCCACGTGCTCGGCACGTCGGGCGAGTTCTCCGGGCACCGCCCGCGCGCCGTCGTCGGGCGCGACCCGCGCGCGTCGGGCGAGTTCCTGTCCGCCGCGGTCGGCGCCGGCCTCGCCAGCTCGGGCGTGGACGTCGTGAACCTCGGGGTGCTGCCCACGCCCGCGCTCGCCCACCTCGTGGGGGCGATGGACATGGATCTCGGCGTGATGATCTCCGCCTCCCACAACGCGATGCCGGACAACGGCATCAAGTTCTTCGCGCGCGGCGGCCTCAAGCTGGCCGACCACGTCGAGGACGAGATCGAGGCCCGGCTCGGCCAGGACTGGGAGCGGCCGACCGGCGCCGACGTCGGGCGCATGCGCTCCGACACGGGCATCGCCGCGCAGCAGTACGTGGAGCACCTCGTGGCGAGCATCGGCACGACGCCGGACGTGCGGCCCCTGGAGGGCCTGCGCATCGCCGTCGACGCCGCGAACGGCGCCGCGAGCCAGGTCGGCCCGGAGGCGCTGCGCGAGGCCGGCGCCGACGTCGTCGTCATCAACGCCAGCCCCGACGGGCGCAACATCAACGAGAAGGCCGGCTCCACCCACCCGGAGCAGCTGCAGGCCGTCGTCGTGGCCGCGGAGGCCGACTTCGGCGTCGCGTTCGACGGCGACGCGGACCGCTGCCTCGCCGTCGACCACGGCGGCGTGCTGGTAGACGGCGACCAGATCCTCGGCATCCTCGCCCGCGCGCTCAAGGACGAGGGCCGGCTGCCGTCGGACACCCTGGTCGTCACCGTGATGAGCAACCTGGGCCTGCTGCTCGCGATGCGCGAGTCGGGCATCACCACCATCCAGACGGGCGTCGGCGACCGGTACGTGCTCGAGGAGATGCGCGCGCACGGGTACGGTCTCGGCGGCGAGCAGTCCGGCCACATCATCCTGGCCGACCACGCCACGACGGGCGACGGCGTCCTCACCGCGCTGCACCTCGCCGCGCGCGTGAAGGCCAGCGGGCGCCGCCTGGCCGACCTCGCCGCCGACGTGCCGCGGCTGCCGCAGACCCTCGTCAACGTCAAGGGCGTGGACAAGGCCCGCGCGGCCGACGACGAGGGCGTGCGCGCCGCCGTCGTGAGCGCGGAGGCGGCGCTGGGGGAGACCGGGCGGGTGCTGCTGCGCCCGTCGGGCACCGAGCCCCTCGTGCGGGTCATGGTCGAGGCGGCCACCCAGACGCAGGCCGACAGTGTGGCGGACACGCTCGCCGCCGTCGTGCGCGACCGGCTCGCCCTGTGACCGACGGCCACGTGACCGGCCCGGGAACGGGCGTGGACGAGGCCCTGCGGGCGGCCGTCGTCGACCTGCTGGACCGGGCGGACGCCGCCGCGGACGCGCCGGGCGCCGGCCTGCTGCCGATCGTGCAGGCGGGCGCGCCGGTGCTGCGCACCCCCGCCGCCCCGTACACCGGGCAGCTCGGTGACGTGCTGCCGCGGCTCCTCGACGCGATGCGCCGCACCATGCACGCCGCGCCGGGCGTGGGGCTCGCGGCGCCGCAGGTCGGGATCGGGCTGGCGGTCGCCGTCGTCGAGGACGCCGGCATCTCGCCCGACGCCGGGGCCGACGACCCGCGGGAGCGGACGCCGCTGCCGTACCGGGTGCTGATCGACCCCCGCTACGAGCCCCTGCCCGGACCGGACGGGGAGCCGGAGCGGGCCGCGTTCCACGAGGGCTGCCTGTCCGTGCACGGCTGGCAGGCCGTCGTCGCGCGCCACCGCAGCGTCCGTCTCACCGGGCGCGACGAGAACGGCGCCCCGATCGACGAGGTCCTCGCGGGCTGGCCGGCACGCATCGTGCAGCACGAGACGGACCACCTGGCGGGGGAGCTCTACCTCGACCACGCGCGCCTGCGCACGCTGACCACGAACGAGAACCTCGTGCGCTACGGCCAGGTCGTGGACCCGGAACTCGTGGATCTGGGGTGAATATTCGGCACTCAGGGTGGAACCGGGGGAATTCCCCATGCAGCCGGTGCCCTGGTTCTGTCTAGGCTGGTGCCGTGACGCCACCCGGCGTCGTGCGACCGCCGGAGGCCCGCCTCCCGGCCGACGAACCGAGGGACCGACCTGGTGAACCTGTCGACGATGCTGGCACAGCTCGAGGGCTGGGTCCTCGACCTGGGCGCGTCCCTGTGGATCTACCCGGCCATGTACGTCTTCGCGACGATCGACGGGTTCTTCCCGCCGATCCCCAGCGAGTCCGTGGTCATCACCCTCACCGTGCTCGCCCACTCCGAGGGCGAGCCGTGGCTGCCGGGTGTCCTCGCCCTGGCCATCGCCGGCGCATGGACGGGCGACCAGATCGCCTACCAGATCGGCCGCGCCGTCGGCACGGAGCGCTTCGCGTTCCTCCGTTCCGCCCGCGGCCGCAAGGCCGTCGACTGGGCGCGGCACGCCCTGGAGCACCGGGGGGCGTCGTTCATCCTCGCCGCACGGTACGTGCCCATCGGGCGGGTCGCGGTCAACATGACCGCCGGCGCCGTGGGGTACCCGCGCCACCGGTTCATGCTCTACTCGGGCATCGCCGCCGTGACGTGGGGCATCTACTCGATGCTCATCGGTCTCGCCGCCGCGTCCTGGCTCGGCCACAACACGCTGCTCGCCATGGCCGTCGGTGTGGTCGCGGGCATCCTGCTCGGCGTCCTGGTGGACCAGGTGGTGCAGCGCATCGCCGGGCCGCCCCAGGCGGAGCCGGTGCCCGCCGACGAGGACGACGAGGGCGACGAGGCCGACGCCGAGCCCACGAGCCGCGCGGCCTGACGGACCGCCTGACCGGTGGGGACCGACCTCAGAGCTTGCGCAGCCGCACGCGCTGCACGGAGTGGTCCGACCCCTTCGTGAGCACGAGGGTGGCGCGCCCGCGGGTGGGGAGCACGTTGTGCTCCAGGTTCGGCGCGTTGATCGACTCCCAGATCGACAGCGCCCGCTCCGTCGCCTCGGCGTCCGACAGGTCCGCATAGCGCCGGAAGTACGACTCCGGGCGGCTGAACGCCGTGCGGCGCAGCTGCAGGAAGCGCTCCACGTACCACTGGCGGATGTTGCGCGTGCGGGCGTCGACGTAGATCGAGAAGTCGAAGAAGTCGCTGACCGCCACCGTCGACTCGTCGATCGCCGACGGCCGCGCCGGCTGCAGCACGTTGAGGCCCTCGACGATGAGGACGTCCGGCTTGCGCACCACGACCTCCTCGCCGGGCACGATGTCGTAGACGACGTGCGAGTACACCGGAGCGCGGACCTCAGCCTGCCCGGCCTTCACGCGCGACAGGAAGCGGATGAGGGCCCGCCGGTCGTACGACTCGGGGAAGCCCTTGCGGTCCATGATCCCGCGGCGCTGCAGCTCCGCGTTCGGGTACAGGAAGCCGTCCGTCGTGATCAGCTCGACGTGCGGCGTGTCCGGCCAGCGCGCCATCATCTCGCGCAGGATGCGCGCCGTCGTCGACTTGCCGACCGCGACCGAGCCCGCGACGCCGATGACGTACGGGGTGCGCGGCGGTTCCTCGTGCAGGAACGTCGACGTGGCGCGGTGCAGCCCGGCGCTCGCGGCCACGTACAGGTTGAGCAGCCGCGACAGCGGGCGGAAGACGGCGTCCACCTCGGCGAGGTCGATCGGGTCGCCCAGGCCGCGCAGCCGCTCGACGTCGGCATCCGTCAGCGGGAGCGGGGTCGACGCCGACAGGCGGCTCCACGCCGCGCGGTCGAGGTCGACGTACGGGGACGCGGGCGCCAGCCGGGTGAGGTGCTCGCCCAGGGGCTGGGGTGCCGTGCCGGGTGCTGTGCCGGGTGCGGTGTCGGGGGACTGCGGTGCCACCTGCACGATTCTGCCCGAGTCATGGGTTCGACCTGCAACTCGGGCGACGCGGGACGTCGCCGTCGGTAGGCTCGCCGCCGGGTGCGCCGCGACCGTGCGCGGCACCGTCAGGGAAGGGGCCGAGGCGATGACCGACGCGACGCGCGACCCCTCCGCGCGGTTCGGCACGGGGCAGACGGCGCTGGTCGTCGTGGTGCCCGAGGCCGAGCCCGTCGTCGGCTGGCTGCGGGGCGACCTCGACGAGGCCGCCGCGTACGGCGTGCCCGCGCACGTCACCGTGCTGTTCCCGTTCCTTCCCGCG
Organism: Isoptericola sp. NPDC019482; assembly: GCF_040632295.1. Classification (NCBI taxonomy): domain Bacteria; kingdom Bacillati; phylum Actinomycetota; class Actinomycetes; order Micrococcales; family Promicromonosporaceae; genus Isoptericola; species Isoptericola sp. NPDC019482. The sequence continues at coordinate 10,542 of NZ_JBEYBQ010000034.1, read as the reverse complement.
GAGGCGCTCGACGCCACGGTGCTCGAGGCCCTGCGAGACGTCGTCGGTGCCCACGCGCCGTTCGACGCGACGTTCGCGGGGTGCGGACGCTTCCCCGGCGTCCTGTACCTCGTCCCGGAGCCGGACGCCTCGTGGCGGGCGCTGCTCGCCGCGGTGGCCGCACGGTTCCCCGAGGCGCCGCCGTACGGCGGGGCGTTCGACGACGTGGTGCCCCACCTCACCGTGGCGGACGGCCAGGATCCCGACGTCCTCGACGGTGCGGCGGCCGCGGTCGCGCCCCGCCTGCCCGTCCGCACGAGGGTGCGCGAGGTCACGCTGCTGGTGTTCGACGGGGAGCGCTGGCGGCGGCGGGCGGACTTCCCGCTGTCGCCCGACGCCGACGCCGCCGGGCCCTGACGGCGTGCCGTCGTCGTCCCTAGGGTGGGCGTGTGGAACTCACGGAGCTGGGCGACGAGGTCGAGATCATCTCGCGGGTGTACGAGCGTCGGTTCGGTGTGCCGCGCACCGACGACTGGCTCGTGCTCAAGCTGCACGAGGAGGTCGGGGAGCTCACGCAGGCGTACCTCGCGCGGTCGGGGCGGTCGCGGGACCGTGGGGCGGGCCCCGGCGAGGTGGACGCGGCGTTCCGCGCCGAGCTCGCCGACGTGCTCGCGCAGGTGCTGCTCGTGGCGCGCCGGTTCGACGTCGACCTCGAGGCGGAGCTCGAGCGCAAGTGGTTCCGCTGGCGGCACCTGGTGGAGCCGGCTGACGAGGCGGGCGTGCGCGCCGGGGACTGATCGGCGCCCCACCTAGAGTGGGGCGCATGATCATCGGCGTGGGCATCGACGTGGTGGACGTCGCCCGGTTCATGGCGACGGTGGAGCGGGTGCCGCGCCTGCGCGAGAAGCTCTTCACCGAGGCCGAGCGGGACCTGCCGGCGTCGTCCCTCGCGGCGCGCTTCGCGGCCAAGGAGGCCATCGCCAAGGCGCTCGGCGCCCCCGGGAACCTGCACTGGCACGACGCGACCGTGCACCGCACGGTCGGCGGACCGCCCGAGGTCGAGCTGCGCGGCACCGTGCAGGCCCGCGCCGACGAGCTCGGCGTGAAGGCGTGGCACCTGTCCATCTCCCACGACGCGGGCATCGCGTCCGCCATGGTCGTGGCGGAGGGCTGACGACGGTCAGGCGGCGGAACGCCACCAGTCGAGCGCGACGGGCAGCGCGGTGAGCACGCTGACGTGCCCGGCTCGGGGCCGCAGCCACAGCTCCGCGGCGGGCAGGGCGTCCACCAGCAGGTCGGCATGGTGGCGGGGCACCACCCGGTCGGCGCCGCCCTGCACGACCAGGGTCGGGGGCGCGACGTCGCCCAGCGCGACGCCCCACGGCCGCACGAACGCGAGGTCGTCGTCGACCTGCCCGCCCGGCCACGCGTCGCCGGACCGCGAGGCGTCGGCGCCGAGCGACGCCCACGTCCCCGCCAGCGCCGCGTAGTCGTCCGCGGTAAAGCTCGACTCGTCGAACTCGGCAGTCTCGGCGTGCCGCGCGCGGGCCTCCGGGCCGTCGAGGGCCGAGCGCAGGCCGCCGTCGTCGGCCATCCCGGCGAACCAGAGGCTGTCGCGGCCGCGGCCGGGGTACGGCGCGACGCCGGCGAGGGTGACCGCGCCCATCACCAGGTCGGGCCGGAGCGCGGCGAGGGCGAGGGCGTGCGGGCCGCCGCCCGAGGCGCCGACGGCGAGGCATCGGGCCACGCCGAGGGCGTCCAGGGCGTGCGCCACGTCCGACGCGGCGTCCGCCACGGTGCGCCCGGGTCGAGGGGTGGACCCGCCGTACCCCGCGCGGGCCGCGGAGACCACCCGCAGCCCGCGCGACCGTGCGGCGTCGACGACCGGGGGCAGCAGCTCGCCGGACTGCGGCGAGCCGTGGTGCCAGACGAGCGTGTCCGCCGACGGCGGGCCGTCCTCGTGCACGACCAGTCGTCGGCCGTCGGGCAGGTCGAGCTCGTGCCGCGGCATCCCGTCAGTCCTGCAGCGCGGGGATGACCTGCCGCTGGAAGAGCTCGATCTGGTCGCGGTCCCCGGCGGCGTTCGGGAAGTACGTGATGGCGTAGGTCATGCCCAGGTCGCGCAGCCCCGAGAGCTTCTTCACGATCTGCTCGGGCGTCCCGACCAGTGGGGCGTTGCGCCAGTTCGCGATCTCCTGCTCGCCCCGCTCGCCGGGGGCGTGCTTGCGGAAGTGCGACTCGATCCAGGCGAAGCGGTCGTCCACCTCCGCCTGGTTCTCGCCGATCACGACGTTGTAGTCGGCCGAGCGCGTGATCGCGCCGAAGTCGCGGCCCAGGTCGCGGCAGTGCTGCTCCAGGATCGACGACTTGTGCGCGAACGTCTCGGCGTCGCCCGCGAAGTTCGTGTACTGCGCGAACCGTGCGGCGATGCGCAGCGTCTTCTTCTCGCCGCCGCCCGCCACCCAGACGGGGATGCTCGGCACCTCGGCGCCGCCGTCGCCCACGGGGAGCTGCTGCAGCGGCTGCGGATAGCACAGCGCGCCGTCCACCTGGTACGTCTCGCCGTCGAACTTTCCGGACGACCCGGTGCGCCACATCTGGGTGATGATCTGCAGGCCCTCGTCCAGGGCGCGCAGGCGCTCGCCCGCGCGGGGGAAGCCGTAGCCGTAGGCGCGCCACTCGTGCTCGTACCAGCCGGCACCGATGCCGAGCTGCGCGCGGCCGCCGGAAATCGCGTCCACCGTGGAGGCGACCTTCGCCAGGTAGGCGGGGTTGCGGTACGACATGCACGTGCACATCTGGCCCAGCTTCACGCGCTGGGACGCCGCCGCGAACGCCGCCATCAGCGTCCACGCCTCGTGCGTCGCCTCGGTGCTGGGGACCGGAACCGTATGAAAATGGTCATACACCCAGACCGAGTCCCAGGCCCAGGGACCGCCGGGGATCGGCTCGCCGGCCGCGGCGTTGTCGGCGTAGTGGAGCAGGGACAGCATCGTCTCCCAGTGCTGCTCCGGGGGGACGTCGGTGAGCGAGTGGCGCCAGCCCTGCGGGATGAAGAGTCCGAATCGCATGGGCTCGAGCCTATGCCCGGACCTGCGGCGACGCTGCGGGGCGCGGCGGCGCGCGGCATCATGCGTCCCATGATCTCCGCCTGGTCCGCCGCCGACGTCCGTGCCGCCGAGGAGCCGCTGCTCATGGCGGGCGTGCCGCTGATGGAGCGGGCGTCGTTCGCGCTCGCGATGCACGTGCTCCGGGACGTCGCCGCCCGCCGGGGCCCGGTGCGGGGCGCGCGGGTCGTGGTGCTCGCGGGGGCGGGCCACAACGGCGGCGACGCGCTGCACGCGGGCGCGGTGCTGGCGCGGCGCGGGCTAGCGGTGACGGCGGTGCTGGTCGCCGAGAGGTTCCATGCGGGCGGCCGGGCGGCGCTGGAGCGTGCCGGGGGCCGCGTCGTCGAGCTCTTCGCCGCGCCCGAGGGCCTGGACGCCGCGGCCGACGGCGCCGCCCGCGCCGACGTCGTGCTCGACGGCCTCGTCGGCATCGGAGCGCGCGGCCCGCTGCGTGGCCTCGCCCAGGATGTGGTGAGCGGGCTCTTGGCCCGCATCGACCGGCGTGTCGGGGCCGATCGCCCGCTCACAGCGTCGGGGCTGGGGCGGCCGTGGGTGGTGGCGGTGGACGTGCCGTCGGGGGTCGGCGTGGACGACGGCGCGGTGCCCGGCCCGGTGCTGCCGGCGGGCCGCACGGTGACGTTCGGCGCGGCCAAGCCCGGGCTGCTGCTGCCGCCGGCGTCGGGGCTCGCGGGCGAGGTGAGCGTCGTCGACATCGGCCTCGGCCTCGCCGGCGGGCCGGCCGTGCGGCGGCTGGAGCCCGCCGACGTCGCCGCGTCGTGGCCCGTGCCCGGTCCCGCGGACCACAAGTACACGCGCGGGGTGGTCGGCGTCGTCGCGGGCACGGCGACGTACCCCGGGGCCGCGGTGCTCACCACCACGGCCGCGGTGCGGACCGGGGCCGGGATGGTGCGCTACCGGGGCTCCGAGGCCGTCGGGCGGTCGGTGCTGGCCGCCCGCCCCGAGGTGGTCACCGCTCCTGGCCGCGTGCAGTCGTGGGTGGTGGGACCGGGCGTCCCCGGGGGGCCGGAGGCCGCGCACGAGGGGGAGTCCGACGGCCTGGACGACGGCCAGCACGAGCGGGGGCGGGCCTGCCTCGCCGCGGCGGCCGGCCGGCTCGCCGGGACCGCGGGCGGGCCCGTGCCCGCGGTCGTCGACGCCGGCGGGCTGGGCCTGCTCGACGAGCGCGTCCCGCCGTGGTTCGTCCTCACCCCGCACGCCGGCGAGCTGACGTCGCTGCTGCGCTCGCGCGGCGAGGACGTGCGCCGCGCCGACGTCGAGGCCGAGCCGCTGCGGTGGGCGCGCCGTGCGCACGAGCTCACGGGCGCGACCGTGCTGCTCAAGGGCGGCGTGACCGTCGTCGTCGGACCCGGCGGTGCGTGGGCGCAGGCCGACGGCCCGGGCTGGCTCGCCACTGCGGGCGCGGGGGACGTGCTCGCCGGGGTGCTGGGCGCGATGCTCGCCGCCCGGTCGCGCGACGTCGTCGAGGAGCCGGCGCTCGCGGCCGAGGTCGCCGCCGCGGCGGCGCTGGTGCACGGTCGCGCCGCGCACCGCGCGAACCCGGGCGGGCCTGTGGCGGCGCTCGACGTCGCGGCCTCGGTGCCCGGCGAGGTCGCCGCGCTGCTGGGCGGTCGATGACGCGCCACCCCGGGTACGACCTCGCCGTGCCGGGCGCTACCTCGGCAGGGCCTTCTCGATGAGGCCGACGATCTCGGGGGAGTCGGGGACGGTCTGCGGGGAGAACCGGTGCACGTCGCCGCCGGGCAGCACGACGAACTTCTCGAAGTTCCACCGGATGCGGCCGTCGTGCCCGCCGGCGTCGGTCGTCTTCTTCAGCTCGGCGTACAGCGGGTGGGTGTGCCGGCCGTTCACGCGGACCTTGGATACCACGGGGAACGTGACGCCGTAGGTGGTGGAGCAGAACTCGGCGATCTTCTCGTCGCTGGACAGCTCCTGGAGGAACTGGTTGGACGGGAACCCGATCACGGTGAACCCGCGGTCGGCGTACGTCTTCTGCAGCTGCTCCAGCGTCTCGTACTGCGGGGTGAGCCCGCAGCGCGACGCGACGTTGACCACCAGCACGACGTCGTCGCGGTGCTCGGCGAGAGTCGTCGTCGTGCCGTCCATGCGCTCGAACGGGATGTCGTAGAGGCTCATGCCGCCATCATGCCGCGCGTGACAATGGTCCGGTGCCCCCCGGTCCGCGCAAGCACGTCCCGCCCCTGCCCGTGCGGGACGGCCTCAACCCCACCCGCCTGGTGCTGCCCCACGACGCGGCCAGCGTCGCCCGGTACGCGACGGCGGCGCAGTACCTGCTCGAGCGGTTCGCGCACGACGCCGCCCGGCTGCACGAGAAGCTCGCCGCGGGCGAGGTCGTGACGGGGGAGGGCGTCGTCGTCGACGAGGCGACGCCGTTCGAGCCGCGCGACTTCCTCTACCTGTACCGCGACCCGCCCTCCGACGAGCCGGAGGTGCCCGCGCTCGCGGAGCTGGAGGTGCTGCACCGGGACGACGACCTGCTCGTCGTGGACAAGCCGCACCTGGTCGCGACGATGCCGCGCGGCCGCTGGGTGACCCGCACGGTGCTCGTGCACCTGCGCGCCACGCTCGACCTGCCCGAGCTGGTGCCCGCGCACCGGCTCGACCGGCCCACCGCCGGCGTGCTCGTGCTCACGGTGCGGCCCGAGGTGCGCGGCGCGTACCAGACGGCGTTCCAGGACCGCGCGGTGCGGAAGGTCTACGAGGCGGTCGCCCCGCTGCCGGCGTCGGGCTCGGCCCTGGACCGGGAGGGCACGACGACGGTGCGCTCGCGCATCGTCAAGCGCCGCGGCGTCGTGCGCGCCCAGGAGGAGCCGGGGGAGCCGAACGCGGAGTCGCGGGTGACGCTCCTCGCGCGGGACGACGCCCGAGGGCTGGGGCTCTACCGGCTCGAGCCGCACACCGGCAAGACGCACCAGCTCCGCCTGCACATGGCGTCGCTCGGACTGCCGCTGCTGCACGACCCGTTCTGGCCGGTGCTGCTCGAGGACGCGCCCGACGACCCGGACCGGCCGCTGCAGCTGCTCGCCCGCTCGCTCGCCTTCGTCGACCCGCTCAGCGGCGAGCCGCGCGAGTTCCGCTCCGGCCGCCGCCTGGCCGCCTGGCCGGAGGGCACTGGCGAGATCGCACGGTGAGAGAATCGATGACCGTGAGCACCGAGGTCCCCTCCGAGGTCCCGACCGACATCCCCGCCGCGCCGGCCGACCTGACCGTGCCTGACGACTTCCCCGACGACGCGCTGGCGCGTGCCGTCGTCGACCTGTCCGCCGTGCGCGACAACGTGCGCGCGCTGGCGGGCCACGCCCCCGGCGCCGCGGTGATGGCCGTGGTGAAGGCGGACGGGTACGGGCACGGGATGCTGCCGGTGGCGCGGGCGGCGCTCGCGGGCGGCGCGACCTGGCTCGGCACGGCGGTCCCCGCCGAGGCGCTCGCCCTGCGCGCCGGCGGCGTCACGACCGCTGACGCCCGGGTGCTCACCTGGCTCGCGACGCCGGGGGCACCGTTCGACCGGCTCGTCGCGGCGGGTGTGGACGTCGGCGTCGCGGCGCCGTGGGCGCTCGACGAGGCGGCCGCGGGCGCGCGGGCCGCGGGCGAGCCGGCGCGCGTCCACCTCAAGGTCGACACCGGCCTCGGTCGCAGCGGGATCGTGCCCGCCGACCTGCCCGACGTCGTGCGGCGGGCGGCCGCGCTCGAGGCCGAGGGCGTGCTGCGGGTGGTGGGCGTGATGTCGCACCTGGCGTGCGCCGACGAGCCCGGGCACCCGTCGATCGCCCTCCAGGCGGCGGCGTTCGACGCCGCGGTGGCCGTCGTCGAGGCCTCCGGCGCGTCGCTCGAGGTGCGGCACCTCGCGAACTCGGCCGCCGTGCTCACCGACCCCCGGCTGCACTACGACCTCGTGCGCCCCGGCATCGCCGTCTACGGGCACTCGCCCGTGCCGCAGCTGGGCGCCCCCGGCGACTACGGGCTGCGCGGCGCGATGACGCTCCAGGCCCGGCTCGCGACCGTCAAGGACGTGCCCGCCGGCCACGGCGTGTCCTACGGGCACCACTACACGACGCCGCGCGACACCCGCCTGGGCGTGGTGCCGCTCGGGTATGCCGACGGCATCCAGCGGCACGCCTCGGGCGGCAGCCTCGGCGTCGGCGGCCCGGTCGGCGTCGGCCGGGGCGCCGACGCCCGCGTGCTGCGCGTGGCCGGGCGCGTGTGCATGGACCAGTTCGTGCTCGACCTCGGCCCGGACGCCACCGAGCGCGCGGGCGACGTCGTCACGCTGTTCGGGGAGTCGGACGGCGTCGAGCGCGGCGCGGCACGGCCGAACGCCGAGGACTGGGCCCGCGCGGCGGGCACCATCAGCTACGAGATCGTCACGGGCATCGGGGCGCGCGCGGTGCGCGTGTACACGGGCCTGGACGACGCGGACCACACGGAGCAGGGAAAGGAAGTGCAGCAGTGAGCGACGTCGTCGTGCGGACGGAGACGGACCTGCCGGACGCGGAGGCCACCCGCGCGCTGGGGGCGGCCCTGGCGGGCGTGCTGCGGGCGGGCGACCTGGTGATCCTCACGGGCGACCTGGGCGCGGGCAAGACCACGCTCACCCAGGGCCTGGGGGCCGCGCTGGGCATCCGGGGCCAGGTGGCGTCGCCCACGTTCATCGTGGCGCGCGAGCACCCGCCGCTGCCGCGCGAGGACGGCTCCCGCGGGCCGGCGCTCGTGCACGTGGACGCCTACCGGCTCGGCGGCCTGGGGGAGCTGGACGCGCTCGACCTCGACTCGTCCCTCGAGGAGTCGGTCACCGTCGTCGAGTGGGGCCGCGGGTTGGCCGAGGCGCTCACCGACGACCGCCTGGAGATCGACCTGGAGCGCCCGCGCGGCACCGCCGCCGGCGCGCCCGACGACGACGAGGCCGACCCCGGCGCCGGGACGCGCCACGCGACGCTGCGCGGCGTCGGCCCCCGCTGGGCCGGCGTCGATCTGGCCGCCCTCACCGCGAGATAGAGAGCGCCCACGCGCTCTCTATCTCGTCGAAGTGCCCTCTCTGTCTCGTGGGAAACGTAGGCTGAGGCCGTGGCAGTTCTCGCACTGGATACCTCCGCAGCCGTCGCCGTCGCTCTGGTGGACGCCGACGGCGCCCGACTCGCCTCGCGCTCGGCGGACGAGCGCCGCCGGCACGCCGAGTCGCTCGCGCCGCTCGTCGACGCGGTGCTCGCCGACGCCGGCCTGACGCGCACCGACCTCACCGCCGTCGCGGTGGGCACGGGCCCCGCGCCGTTCACCGGCCTGCGCGTGGGGCTCGTCACGGCGCGAACCCTCGCCCTGGCCCTCGGCATCGACGTGCTCGGCGTGCCGAGCGTGGACGCCGTCGCGGTGCAGGCGGTCGCCGACCTCGGGCTGACGCCGGGCGACGAGGTGCTCGTCGCGACCGACGCCCGCCGCAAGGAGGTCTACTGGGCCCACTACCGCGTCGTCGCGCACGAGGGCCCGCACGGGGTCCCCGTCGTCGAGACCCTGGCTGGTCCAGGGGTGGACAAGGCCGCCGACGTCGCCGCGCGGCTCGCGGACGCGCCCGCCGACGGCGGCCGCCTGGTCGTCGTGGGGGAGGGCGCCACCCTGTACCCGGAGCACCTGCCCGCCGACGAGGACGCCCCGCTCGTCCCGGACGCCGCCGTCCTGGCCCGCGTCGCGCTCGCGCGCCGCGCCGCCGGCGAGGAGCTGCCCACCGAGCCGCTGTACCTGCGCCGGCCCGACGTGCAGGAGCCGGCGCCGGCCCGCCTCGTGCCCGCCACCGGGAGCCCGGCGTGACCACCGACCAGCCCACGGCGGAGGAGCCGACGACCGAGCGGCCGGCGGCGCCGGCCGCCGGCACGGGCCTGCCCCGCACGGTGCAGCAGGTCTACGAGCCGTCGTGCCGGCTGCGCCCGCTGGCCAGCGCGGACTTCGACCGGGTGCTCCAGCTCGAGCGGGTGCTGTTCGGCGCCGGGGCGTGGACGTACGGGATGCTCGCCGACGAGCTGGCCGCGCTCGGCCGCTGGTACGTCGTGGCCGAGCCCGCCGGCCCGGACGCCGTCGCGGTGTACGGGGTCGGGCCGAAGCCCGTCGTCGGGTACGCCGGTCTCTGGTTCGACGGCGACGTCGCGCAGGTGATGACGATCGGCGTGGACCCGCACTACCAGCGGCACGGTGTGGGTCGTGCGCTGCTGGAGGCGCTCGTCGGGCGCGCGCGCAAGCTCAGGGCGGAGGCGGTCCTGCTCGAGGTACGGGTCGACAACGAGCCCGCGCTCGCGCTGTACGAGCGGCACGGCTTCGAGCGGATCGGCCTGCGCAAGCGGTACTACCAGCCGGAGGACGTGGACGCGTACACGATGCGCCTGGACCTGCGGGACCACGCGCCACAGGGCACGGCATCGTGACCCGCGACGACACGCCGCGCTCGCGGGTGCTGGTGACGGTCGCTGAGCTCGCGGCGGACCTGCGGCTGAGCTCCGGGCCCGACCCGGCCGACGGCGCGCCCGTGCTGCTCGACGTCCGCTGGGCGCTGGGTATGACGGACGGTCGCGAGCGCTACCTCGAGGGCCACCTGCCCGACGCCGTCTACGTGGACCTGGAGTCCGAGCTGGCCGCGGAGGCGTCGCCGGCCGAGGGGCGCCACCCGCTGCCCTCCGCGTCGTCGTTCCAGCGCAGCGCGCGGGCGTGGGGCCTGCGGGGCTCGTCGCGCGTGGTCGTGTACGACACGGTGGGCGGCACGTCCGCGGCGCGGGCGTGGTGGCTGCTGCGCTACTTCGGCGTCGGTGACGTGCGCATCCTCGACGGCGGGCTGCCCGCCTGGGTCCGGGCGGGCTACGCGCTGGAGAGCGGTGAGGTCGTGCACGCGCCGGGCGACCTGGTGGCCCGTCCGGGGCACCTGCCGGTGCTGGACGCCGACGACGCGGCGGACCTGGCCGAGACCGGCACCCTGCTCGACGCCCGGGCCGCCGAGCGGTACCGGGGCGAGAGCGAGCCCGTGGACCCGCGCGCGGGCCACGTGCCCGGTGCGCTGAGCGCCCCGACGTCGGAGAACCTCAGCGAGGACGGCACGTTCCTCGACGACGCGGCGCTGCAGCGCCGGTTCGCCGACCTCGGGCTGAGCTCGACCCGCGCGGGCGACGACGTGCTCGCCGTCGGCGTCTACTGCGGGTCGGGCGTGACGGCGTCGCACGAGATCGCCGCGCTCGCGTGCGCGGGCATCCCGGCCGCGCTGTACGCGGGCTCCTGGTCGCAGTGGTCGAACGACCCCGCTCGCCCGGCGGCCACGGGCGAACGTCCCTGAGACGCTGTGAGCGGGCGGTTGGCCCCTCTTCCCACCGGAACGACGACGTCGTCGGCGGCGTGCCGGGCGACCGCCTCCGCGATCTCCGTGAGCTCGGCGAGGGACGGCGGGAGCTGG